>NZ_JABMCU010000165.1:0-10058 GCF_013179605.1 Enterobacter sp. CM29
GGATTGTGGTTGAGTGTCAGGACGAGCGATCCCAGCACAAGAACAAAGCTAAGGCTTTATCCGTGCTGGGTGCCCGTATCCACGCGGCGGAAATGGCGAAACGCCAGCAGGCGGAAGCCTCTACCCGCCGTAACCTGCTGGGCAGCGGCGACCGTAGCGATCGTAACCGCACCTATAACTTCCCGCAGGGGCGCGTAACCGACCACCGCATCAACCTGACGCTCTACCGTCTGGATGAGGCAATGGAAGGCAAGCTCGATATGCTGATTGAGCCTATCGTGCAGGAATACCAGGCCGACCAGCTGGCGGCGCTGTCCGAGCAGGATTAATGGATTTTCAGCGCTGGTTACGTGAGGCGGCCCGTGAACTTTCAGAAAGTGAAAGCCCGAAGCGGGACGCCGAAATTCTGCTTGAGCATGTGACGGGTAAAGCCCGCACGTATCTGCTGGCTTTCGGCGAAACCGAACTTACAGCTGAACAGCTATCGCAGCTGGGGGCACTGCTCGCCCGCCGTAAAACCGGCGAGCCGGTGGCGCATCTGGTTGGCGAGCGCGAGTTCTGGTCACTTCCGCTGTATGTCTCAGCGGCGACGCTGATCCCGCGCCCGGACACCGAGTGTCTGGTGGAGCAGGCGCTGGCGCGGTTACCGGCGCAGTCGTGTCAGATCCTCGATCTCGGTACCGGCACCGGTGCGATTGCGCTGGCGCTTGCCAGCGAGCGGCCGGACTGTACCGTGATGGCGGTAGACGTGATGCCTGATGCGGTCGCCCTTGCGCGGCGCAACGTTGAACGGCTGAGGCTGAACAATGTTTCCGTTCTGCAAAGCAGCTGGTTTGCCGCGCTTGAAAACCGCATGTTCGAAATGATTGTCAGCAATCCGCCCTACATCGACGAAGACGATCCGCATCTCGCGCAGGGCGACGTGCGTTTTGAACCGTTGACCGCGCTGGTCGCTGCGAATCAGGGACTTGCGGATCTCGATCACATTGTGACAACGTCACGGAAACATTTGCTTCCCGGTGGCTGGCTGCTGGTGGAACATGGGTGGACGCAGGGAGAGGCGGTGCGAGCGCTGTTTACGCGTGCCGGATACGCCGCCGTGGAAACCTGCCGGGATTACGGCGGCAATGAACGTCTGACGCTGGGGCAGTGGTCATGAGCCTGTTTACGCTGCTGATCTCCGTTCACCTGGTTTCCGTTGCTATGACCATCGGCTTTTTCATTGTCCGCTACTGGTGGCGCTACAGCAATAATCCGCTGATTAACGCCCGCTGGGTACGTATCGCCCCACACGGTATCGACACAGTGCTGTTCCTTTCCGGAGCCGGGTTAATGTGGAAGACCGACTATCTGCCATTTACTGATAAAGGCCTATGGCTGACTGAAAAGCTGTTTGGCGTTATCATCTACATCGTTTTGGGTTTTATCGCGCTTGGGCGTCATCGTCCGCGCAGCCAGCAGACAGGGTTTATCGCCTTTCTGCTGGGTCTGGTGGTGCTGTACATCATCATTAAACTCGCCACCACAAGAATACCGTTACTGGGGTAAGTCATGAGGTCCTTAGCCGATTTCGAATTTAACAAAGTGCCGCTATGCGATGGTATGATCCTGATTTCAGAGATGATCCGCGACGATTTCACATCACAGTACGTTTACGCTGAACTGGAGAATCTGGTCAGCCTGGCGCGCGAAGAGATCAATCAGGCACGTCCGCAAGACTGGCAATTAGAGAAGCTGATTGAGCTTTTCTACGGCGAATGGGGTTTCTGCGACACGCGAGGCGTGTATCGCCTGTCTGACGCACTGTGGCTGGACCAGGTGCTGAAAAATCGACAGGGTAGCGCCGTCGCGTTGGGCGCCATTTTACTGTGGGTTGCGCACCGACTGGATATTCCACTGGTGCCGGTCATTTTTCCGACGCAGATGATTTTGCGGGCGGAGTGGCTGGACGGTGAGATGTGGTTAATCAATCCGTTTAACGGGGACACGCTGGATGAGCATACGCTGGACGTCTGGCTGAAAGGCAACATCAGCCCGATAGCGGAGCTGTTCAATGAAGATCTTGATGAAGCCGATAACGCCGAAGTGATCCGCAAGCTGTTGGATACGCTGAAGTCTGCGCTGATGGAAGAGCGTCAGATGGAGCTGGCCCTGCGCGCAAGCGAAGTGCTGTTGCAGTTCAATCCGGAAGATCCGTACGAAATCCGCGACCGCGGCCTGATTTATGCGCAGCTCGACTGCGAGCACGTGGCGCTGAATGATTTGAATTATTTCGTCGAGCAATGTCCGGAAGACCCGATCAGCGAAATGATTCGCGCGCAGATCAACGCGATCGCGCATAAACACATTACACTGCATTAATCTTAATTCCGATTCACACCTGAATAAGGCGATCCTATGAAACAAAAAGTGGTTAGCATTGGTGATATCAACGTGGCAAACGACCTGCCGTTCGTGCTGTTTGGCGGTATGAACGTTCTGGAATCCCGCGATCTCGCTATGCGCATCTGCGAACACTACGTGACCGTGACCCAAAAGCTGGGCATCCCGTACGTGTTTAAAGCCTCTTTTGACAAAGCCAACCGCTCCTCCATTCACTCCTACCGTGGCCCGGGCCTGGAAGAGGGGATGAAGATTTTCCAGGAGCTGAAACAGACGTTTGGCGTGAAAGTGATCACCGACGTGCACGAAGCGTCTCAGGCACAGCCCGTGGCTGATGTGGTAGACGTGATTCAGCTTCCGGCGTTCCTGGCGCGCCAGACTGACCTGGTAGAAGCGATGGCGAAAACCGGTGCCGTGATTAACGTGAAAAAACCGCAGTTCGTGAGCCCTGGCCAGATGGGTAACATCGTCGATAAGTTTATCGAAGGTGGTAACGACCAGGTGATCCTGTGCGACCGTGGTTCAAACTTCGGTTATGACAACCTGGTTGTGGATATGCTGGGCTTCAGCGTAATGAAGAACGTCTCTAACCAGTCTCCGGTGATTTTCGACGTGACCCACTCCCTGCAATGTCGCGACCCGTTTGGCGCCGCCTCTGGCGGGCGTCGTGCGCAAGTGACCGAACTGGCGCGCGCCGGTATGGCAACCGGCCTGGCGGGTCTGTTCATTGAAGCGCACCCGGATCCGGTTAACGCAAAATGCGACGGTCCATCTGCGCTGCCGCTGGATAAGCTGGAGCCATTCCTGAAACAGATTAAAGCGATTGACGATCTGGTGAAGAGCTTCGACGAGCTGGATACCAGCAACTAATAAAAAAACCCGCTTCGGCGGGTTTTTCTTTGCCCGGCGGCGCTACGCTTGCGCGGGCCTACGGGTTTCGTAGGCCGGGTAAGCGCAGCGCACCCGGCAAAAAAATTACGCAAATATCGTCATCAGATACGCAATAAACAGCGCCATATGCGCCGCGCCGTTCAGCACATTGGTGCGACCGGTTGAGAAGGAAATCTGACACAGCAGCAATGAAGCTACCATCACAATCATCTCTGGGGCACCCAGCGCAAACTGCAATTCATTCCCCGTCATAAAGGCAATAAGCGTTACCACCGGAACGGTAAGGGATATGGTCGCCAGAACGGAGCCAAAGAACAGATTCATCGCACGCTGCACCTGATTATTGAGCACCGCTTTCAGCGCTCCCAGGCCTTCTGGCGACAGGATCAACAGGGCTACCAGGAAACCGGTAAAGGCGACCGGCGCGTTCAGTTCAGTTAACAGCGCCTCCAGCGGGTTCGCATTCATCTTGGTGACCGCAATTACCGCAATCAGATGCACGATCAGCCAAACCGTGTGCCACGTGCTGCTGTGGGCCGACGGCTTACCGTGATGCGGGTCATCATCGTCGCCGTCGTCTTCATGCTCGTAAACAAACAGGCTCTGGTGCGTTTTGGTCTGGATCAGCAAGAACACGCCGTACATTGCCGCGGAAATCAGCGCCACCAGCAGCGCCTGGCCGGTGGTGAAGTTTGCGCCCGGCAATGCCATCGGGAATACCAGCACGATAATCGCCAGCGGGAATAGGGCGATCAGATACTGTTTAATGCCAAAAAGGTTCATGTACTGGGTGGCAAATTTGCGGCCACCTAATAAAAGCGAAAAACCGACCAGGCCGCCGGTAACAATCATAATGATGGAGTAGAGCGTATCGCGCATTAACGTTGGTGCGGCGTCGCCGGTGGCCATTAATGCGGAAATTAGACTGACCTCAAGAATCACAACCGAAAGGCTTAAAATTAATGACCCATACGGCTCTCCAAGACGGTGGGCTAAAACATCCGCATGGCGTACCACGCTAAATGCACTGGTTAAAATACCCACCAGAGCCAGAATATTGATCCCCACAACCACTGGCAATGACTGACTGCTTCCCCAGAAGAGCAGCACAGCCAGTGCCAGAACCGGGAAAATGAGAGAGGTCTCCTTGTGGCGGGTCTTTACCGCCTCGTGTGTTGCTGTCATGTGTTTCTCCAACAGTGCAGGTGCTTGTAATTATAGATAGATTTTGAGGGTGTTAAATTAACAGAAAACGGTTAAATACCCTGTATTTTTTACTTAATTTTACCCTTTAATGGGAATTTTCTTCCTGAAGCTTATAATACCTTATTTACACAAAATATTAATTTAATAACAACGCCTTGCGCTCTTAATTAGTTCATTTCTTGCTGTCGGCTGGCACCCTGGCGTATCGTCGTCCACACTTATCTTTTAGCCAAAAGAGAGGTTAACGATGCCATACAAATCGAAAAGCGAATTACCGGATAACGTGCAAAACGTACTGCCTGCCCACGCTCAGGATATCTACAAAGAAGCCTTTAACAGCGCCTGGGATCAGTACAAAGATAAAGAAGATCGCCGGGACGATGCCAGCCGTGAAGAGACGGCGCATAAAGTGGCCTGGGCCGCCGTAAAAAATGACTATGAGAAAGGGGATGATGACAAATGGCACAAAAAGAAATAGCTGCCGAATAATACGCTGCCTCCATTTTGACATTTCAGGCGGTTGAACTGCCGCTGTATTGCATCTGGCCCGCGAATTGCTTATCGTTGCTCAACTGCTGTTAAAATGAACAGCACAGAATGCCGGGAAGGCGCATTAAAGATGTCGCAAGGAAGCATGCAGTGGCGGAGGTGGAATGTGTTAACGCGTGATTTCTTGATGAAGGCAGATTGTAAGACGGCATTTGGTGCTATTGAGGAATCGCTTCTGTGGTCGGCTGAACAACGTGCGGCGTCGCTTGCGGCAACGCTGGCCTGCCGCCCGGATGATGGCCCGGTCTGGATTTTTGGTTACGGCTCGCTGATGTGGAACCCGGCGCTCGAGTTTGTTGAATCGGCAACCGGAACGCTGCCTGGCTGGCACCGCGCCTTCTGTTTGCGCCTGACCGCCGGACGCGGCAGCGCCTGTCAGCCTGGACGTATGCTTGCACTAAAAGAGGGCGGGCGCACCACGGGCGTGGCATACCGGCTGCCGGATACCACGCTGGAAGATGAGCTCACGCTGCTGTGGAAGCGCGAGATGATCACCGGCTGCTATATGCCCAGCTGGTGCAAGCTGGAACTGGACGACGGCCGCACCGTCAACGCGCTGGTGTTCATTATGGATCCGCGCCACCCGCTGTATGAAGCCGACACCCGAACCCAGGTGATTGCCCCGCTGATTGCCGCCGCCAGTGGACCGCTGGGCACTAATGCCCAGTACCTTTTCTCGCTCGATCAGGAGCTGACGCGTCTCGGTATGCAGGACGACTGTCTGAGTGAGCTGGTGGTGAAGGTTAAAGCGCTGCTGGAAGGGAACCCGCTCAGCAATACGCTCCGCCCGGGTTTTGCCTGATAATACGCCCGGCTGGCCGGGCGTTTATGGTTATGCTGCCACGTAACTTACGGAATGTTCGAGCGACTGGCTGTGGCTGTCGATCAGCACATCCCAGGTGCCGGTGTAAGGCACCGTCAGCCAGGCCTTATCATCCTGGACGGTAAGGATATCTGCCTGCGATTGCTTTTGCCCTTTTGTACTCATCAGATGGATGCGGCAACGTTCTGAGCAACGCACCACTACCGTATCCCCGCCAAACAGTTTCAGACTCGTTTTAACTCGTGCCATTTTTTATACCCCGTCGTTTTTGCCCATCCCGAGCGTGATGTTGTTCACAATTTACTCATTGCATAACACCAAAGGGGAAGGTGGGTGATGCTGATTTCGATCAAAAAATGGCGCAACGATTAAACAAAAATGACAAAATCCCTGAAACCTTTCAGCGGACGCGCGTTTTCCCTGCTTAACGCGCGTCCGGGAAAAATTATATGCGGAAATGGCCAGCGGTCTCAGCAAGGTCGCCCGCCTGGCTTTGCAGCGCGCTGGCCGCAGCAGCAGACTGTACAACGAGTTCAGCGTTCTGCTGCACCATGCGATCCAGGTGAGTCACCGCGTGGTTAATTTCATGGATCCCTTTCATCTGCTCGCGGGTGGCAATAGATATTTCACGCATAATGCCAGACACGCTCCCGACGCTGGCGCGGATCTCATCCATGCTGTCGCCCGCAAGGTGCACAAACCGGGAGCCGGTTGCAACGCTTTCGGTAGTGGAGTCAATAAGGGATTTTATCTCTTTCGCCGCCTGAGCGCTGCGGCTGGCCAGATTACGCACTTCCCCCGCAACGACCGCGAACCCACGGCCCTGCTCACCGGCACGAGCCGCTTCGACGGAGGCGTTAAGCGCCAGAATGTTGGTCTGGAAGGCGATGCCGTCAATCACGCTGGTGATATCGCCAATCTTTGCAGAAGCCACTTCGATGGACTGCATGGTGCTGATTGCCTGCGAGACTACTTCGCCGCCGCGCGCTGCGGCCGCAGAGGCCTTACTGGCCTGGTCGTTGGCTTCTTCGGCCGATTCATTCGACTGGGTAACGGAGGCGGTTATCTCTTCCACGGCGCTGGCGGTCTCACGCAGGCTGGACGCGGCCTGCTCGGTTCGTCCGGAGAGATCCTGATTGCCTGCCGCAATCTCCTGCGCGGCGTTTTTCACTGAGGCGCTGGCGTCGCGAAGCTGGACCATCACCACCGAGAGCTTATTGCTGAAGGCGTTGAACGCCTGCGCAATTTGCGCCACTTCGTCATCGCCGCTATCCGGCAGACGCTGGGACAGATCGTTGGTGCCGTTGGCAATGCTGTGCATCGCGTCGCGAATGTCGGACAGGCGCTTAAGCAGGCGGGCTATCAGGAGGTGGACAATGGCGCCGCTCAGAAGCGCCAGAATCACCAGCGAGATTGCCGACGCTTTCAGCAAGGAACGCATGCCGGAGGTGGCGTCGCTGCTGTCGAGGGCGACGACCAGCAGCCAGTTCGTGCCCGGCACGGCTGAGGCGATAAAGGTTTTTTCCTCATCATTGAGCGTCCCGTCGACCGGATTACCGCTCTTCAGCGCCGTAAGGTCGATGCCTTTGATCGTCCCGGTAAACGGCTTCAGCGTCAGGGTTGGCTCGTTGGCGGCAATAACCGTGCCGTCGCTGTTCAGGAGTAACCCGCTGCTGGCAGGCGTTGGGTGGATCCCGCGCACGTTCGCCACCACGCTATCCATGGCGACATCGCCCGCTACCACCGCTATCAGAGTACCATTCTCCTTCACCGGTACTGCAAACGTCACCACCAGCTTCCCGGTCCCGGCATCAACGTAGGGCGCGGTCACAACCGGGCCATCCGTGCTCACCACCTGCTGATACCAGGGACGAATGGTTGGGTCATAATCCGCCGGGACCCCCGCAGGATCGGAGAATTTCGCCGTCTTGCTGGCGTAGCCTGCGTAGACGTTGGTGAAGCCGCCTGCCTGGGCTAATTGCTTAAACACCGGAACCGGATCGTCAGCCAGCGCGATACTCTGCGCGGAGGCAATCACCGTCATTTTGCTTTTGACCCAGTCGGCAATCGCCATATTGTGGCTGGCGCTGGTGCTGGTCAGTATATCGCGCTGCGACTGCTGATTATCCTGGCGCGTGACCTGAAAGTTGATAATGGTATTAAGAAGAAGGGCGACGACCATACAGCCTGTCGTCGCCGCAATGATGCGGGCGCGAATGGATCTGAACATAAGTGTAATACCTGCTGTGTTGTTTCCATGCCTATCGGCAATGGCGCAGGTAAACTTGATGCTGAAACCGCGTCCATAAGAAAATAATATTTTTAGCGATTTATTATTAAAAAGTTAATACTTTATCAGCGGTAAGAGTCCATTCAGCCAGTTCAACCAGCGTGCCAATTTCCACGCCATCAATCAGGGGCAGCCCGGTAATGCCGCGACCGTCGGTACAGGTTTTGCACAGCTTGACCGGAACGTTTTGCGCGGTCAGGATCTCCAGCATGTGTTGTATGTTGTAGCCCTCAGCGGGTTTCTGCCCCTTCAGCGCGGCCGTGACGGCATCGGACATCAAAAAGAGGCGCAGCTCCAGCTCACTCTCCTTATCGCGCAGCGCGATTGCCAGGCGCAGACTGTTAAAAAGGGATTCACTGCCGTAGGCCGCACCGTTGGCGACGATCACAATCTTCTGCATGTTGACTCCTGTTCTTTGAAAAGGCACGAATATTGCTTCTCATACCGAAGAATATGTATCGGAGAGAGAAACGATGACGATAGTGGCTGGCAGTTCGCCTGGCGCGACCGAATGGTTCCAGCGTGCAAGAATGCTGCGGGAGGAACAGCTCGGCAGATTAGCGCAGCTGGGCGCACTGGTGAACGGCATCAGTCGACTGGTGCATATGCTACAGTGCGAACGCGGTGCGTCAAATGTCTGGCTCTGCTCGCAGGGTAAATTGTACGGGCCTGAATGCAAGGCCAGCAGGGCTTTGGTGGATGAAAACCTTGCTGCATTGCACCTCCTGTTTAGCGAACCGCTGCCGGGCAGCGCCCTCTGCGAACGTATCGCCAGCGCACTGCACGGCCTTGAAACGCTGACGGTGCTGCGTGATGGCGTTACAGGTCAACGCGTCACCGCGCCGCAGGCGATGGAACACTACAGCCGCATACTGCGTCATCTGCTCAATATCGTACCTCAACTCAGCGACAGCATTGACGATCCGCACATCGCGGGCCGATTTGTGGCCCTTTACAGCCTGATGCAGGGCAAAGAACTTGTGGGACAAGAGCGGGCGTTAGGGGCTATTGGTTTCACCCAGGGATTCTTTGACGATGAAACTCGCCAGCGGCTGGTGGATCGCATTGATGGCCAGCAGGCCTGCTTTGAGGTTTTTATCTCCCATTGCACTCCAGACGTGCAGGAGACGTTTACCCTCAACTGTCAGCCGGGTCTGGAGACTGAAAAACTCAGGCGTGAAGCGTGCACCCGCCAGCCTCCGGCAGATAATGGCGATACCGCCCTCAAATGGTTTGCCCTGCAAACCGCGCGCCTTGAGCATCTGCGCACGCTGGAGGAGGTGGCCATTGCCGATCTGATGACGGCAGTTGAGGAGCGTCGCTATAGCGAAAACCTGCACGTAGACGATGAGTACGACGATATCCTGGCGCGATTTCCGGATAGACCACTGCTGCCGCTGGTGCGCCAGCAGGCGCGTGAAATTGAGCAACTCTCCCGTCAGCTTGCTTCCCTGCGCGACACGCTGGAGGAGCGCAAGACCATCGACAAAGCCAAAAGCGTGCTAATGACGCATCAGAACATGAGCGAGGAGCAGGCGTGGACATCCCTGCGCAAAATGGCGATGGATAAAAACCAACGCATGGTGGATATCGCCCGTGCGCTCCTTACGGTAAAAAATCTGTGGAAGATACCCCCTGGGGAGTAGTTGCACAGTCAGTGGGCATTTAATGCCTGATTGAGGTGCGTAAAAGAGCGCTCTCATTGCAAAAACCCCGTAACGCCGGGGTTAAAAAGCTGGCATCACCTTTGCATTAACAGATTAACTATTTTTGACGATGCGCCAACGGCGGTGCATACGTCTTCGGGATAAAGGCGTCCAGCGGTGCTTCAGCACCGTCGGGCGCTTTTTTTTGCCTTTTTTCAGGAGCAATTATGGCGGATTTGTCGAGACGGCGTTTATTGCAGGCCAGCATGCT
>NZ_JABMCU010000166.1:0-10048 GCF_013179605.1 Enterobacter sp. CM29
CTGCATCCGGCCACGCTGCTGCCTGCCGTGCGCAGCGACATTCCGGTCTTCGTTGGCTCCAGTAAAGATCCAAAGGCGGGCGGGACGCTGGTCTGCAAGAAAACCGAGAACCCGCCGCTGTTCCGCGCGCTGGCCCTGCGTCGTAAGCAGACGCTGGTTACCCTGCACAGCCATAATATGCTGCACTCCCGCGGATTCCTGGCGGAAGTGTTTGGCATCCTGGCACGCCACAATATCTCCGTGGACCTGATCACCACGTCAGAAGTCAGCATTGCGCTGACGCTCGACACCACCGGCTCCACCTCTACCGGCGACACCCTGCTGACGCAGTCGCTGCTGATTGAGCTTTCCGAGCTGTGCCGCGTGGAGGTGGAAGAAGATCTGGCGCTGGTTGCCATCATCGGTAATAAGCTGTCGCGCGCGTGCGGCGTGGGCAAAGAGGTGTTCGGCGTGCTCGACCCGTTCAGCATCCGCATGATTTGCTACGGCGCCTCCAGCTACAACCTCTGCTTCCTGGTCCCTGCCGATCAGGCCGAGCAGGTTGTGCAGAAACTTCATCAGAATTTATTTGAATAAAATTCGTTAGCACGATAAACATTATCCATAAGCCGGGCACAGACCCGGCTTTTTTATAACAAAACAACACGACAATACTGCAAGGAATTCACTATGCTCTCCGCTATCACCCGGCTGTTCCCGTTATGGGCGCTGCTGCTCTCCGTACTCGCGTATTACACTCCCACCACGTTCACGGGCATTGGTCCGTGGGTCACCACGCTACTGATGCTGATTATGTTCGGCATGGGCGTGCATCTAAAAATTGACGATTTCAAACGCGTGCTGTCTCGCCCGGCACCGGTTGCCGCAGGGATTTTCCTGCACTACCTGGTGATGCCGCTCGCGGCCTGGCTGCTGGCGATGGCCTTTAAGATGCCGCCCGACCTTTCCGCCGGGATGGTGCTGGTGGGGAGCGTCGCCAGCGGCACGGCATCTAACGTCATGATCTATCTGGCGAAAGGCGACGTGGCGCTCTCCGTCACTATCTCTTCCGTTTCCACGCTGGTGGGCGTGATTGCCACGCCGCTGTTAACCCGCCTGTACGTGGACGCGCATATCCAGGTGGATGTGATGGGCATGCTGCTCAGCATTCTGCAAATCGTGGTGATCCCGATTGCGCTGGGACTGGTGATCCACCATCTCTTCCCGCGGGTGGTGAAAGCGGTTGAGCCGTATCTGCCCGCGTTTTCGATGGTCTGCATACTTGCCATTATCAGCGCCGTGGTAGCCGGTTCCGCATCGCACATTGCTTCAGTGGGCTTTGTAGTGATCGTCGCGGTTGTGCTGCATAACACCATTGGTCTGCTGGGCGGATACTGGGGTGGAAAGCTGTTTGGTTTCGACGAATCCACCTGCCGCACGCTGGCGATCGAAGTGGGGATGCAGAACTCTGGCCTGGCGGCGGCGCTGGGTAAAATTTACTTCTCACCGCTGGCGGCGCTACCGGGAGCGCTGTTCTCCGTCTGGCACAACCTGTCCGGTTCGCTGTTAGCAGGGTACTGGTCCGGTAAGCCGATTGATGACCAACCGAAAAAAGATGCGGTGAAACAGGGTTAATTGAGCCGGCTTGCTTTACACTGAAGCCTCCCCATCAGGAGGCTTCAGCAATGGCTACACCACGTTTGACCCAGAAAGACATGACCGAAGCCGAGCAGCGCGAACTTAAAACGCTTCTCGACCGCGCCCGCATCGCGCATGGCCGCACGCTGACGAACGCCGAAACCAATCAGGTTAAAAAAGAGTACATCGATAAGCTGATTGTGCAACGTGATGCCGCGGCGAAAAAAGCCCGCAAGCTGAAAAAAGAGCAGGCGTATAAACCCGACGCAGAGGCGACTTTTTCCTGGTCCGCCAGCACATCAACCCGTGGAAGGCGCTAATCAGCGCCCTTTCTTTTTGCGCCCCGGCTGGGTAAAGCGTTTTCCGTTGCCCGGCTTGCCTCGCCCTTTCTCTTCCGCCTGCGGTGCCTTCACCACCGGACGCTTAATCGCCTGCGTTTTCGGTTTGGCTTTAGCTTTCGGCTTCGCTTCGGACGAGGAGTTCTCGATAAGTTTGAACAGCTCGATCAGCTCATCATCCGTTAAGTCACGCCACTCGCCCAGCGGGATGCCAGACAGGCTGACGTTCATGATGCGCGTGCGTTCCAGCTTCGTCACTTCATAACCGAAGTACTCGCACATGCGGCGGATCTGGCGGTTCAGGCCCTGAACCAGCGTGATGCGGAACGCGAACGGTGCTTCTTTTTTGACTTTACACTTCTTCGTCACGGTGCCCAGAATCGGCACGCCAGCGCCCATTCCGCGGATAAACTCGTCCGTCACCGGCTTGTTCACCGTCACGATGTACTCTTTCTCGTGGTCGTTACCGGCACGCAGAATTTTGTTGACCAGATCGCCGTGGTTGGTGAGGAAAATCAGCCCCTGAGAGTCTTTATCCAGACGGCCAATCGGGAAAATGCGGCTGCTGTGGTTCACGAAATCAACAATGTTGTCCCGCTCGCCATCTTCCGTGGTGCTGACAATCCCAACCGGTTTGTTCAACGCGATAAACACCAGGTCTTCGGCATCACGCGGTTCGATGACCTGACCATTCACTTTCACCACATCGCCAGGTACCACCTGATCGCCAATGGTGGCGCGTTTGCCGTTAAGAAACACGTTACCCTGTTCAATGTAACGGTCAGCCTCGCGACGTGAGCAGATCCCGCTCTCGCTAATGTATTTGTTTAATCGGGTTGATTGAGTTGGCAGCATAGTTTCTCCTGTGAAGGGCGAAATATACCTTACCTTGCGCCTGACAAAAAAGTCCTAGTAACCGCTGATCAGAAAATCGAGTGCATCCCGCAATGAAGCACTGCTGTTAGTAAGATCGGCAACGCGTTCACCTAACTCTTTTAGCGATATGCCTGCCATCATGTGCATCATCACCACGCAGGGTTTTCCCGCGACCTCAACGGCGGGAGCGACCAGTACATGCTTCATCAGAACGACCTCTGAAAGTCACTAAAGGAGCCGTTTTCATCAACCCACTGGTTAATGGCGTCAATAGAAGCTTTATTTTCTTCAAGCCACTCTGCGCGCCGATGTTCACGAAATTGCTCCTGCAAAGCCGCCGTTAGCACGGCAGAAAGGTTAAGTTTAAGCCTTCGCGCCTCTTCAAGGATGTCCGGCGACAGGGAAACATTCACTGATTTTTTGATACTATTAGCACCGCGCATGAGAACCCCCTTTGGAATGCGCATGAACTGGCGAAGTGTAGCGTAATAATTGAGCATCTCCTATTCCCTTAAAAATGTAAGGGTTGAAGAATAAATTGCTCTTTATGGGGAGTCACGCCTCACAGAACCGTTTTGCGAGGCGCTTTCAGAGATTAATACTCATCCCGCTCATCGTCTTCATCCGGTTGCTCCATCACGCTGTACGCCACCGCGCAGAACAGCGAGTTGAGACGTTTCATATCGCCCAGCAGCCCCAGGTGGAGCGAGCTGGTTTCGATACTCTGCACGTTCTGCTGGTGCAGACGCTCAACGTGGGCGTGCGAGTAGCGCCGGTTGAGGATGCGGAAACGGTGCTTGTTGCGGCGCAGGCGGCGAGCGCTCGGCACGTCGCTGGAGAAGAAGACCGACATCGCCAGCTTCAGGTTGCTGACCAGCTGTTCGTGCAGCGCTTCCAGCTCCTTCAGCCCTTCGACAGAAAACGCCCGACGTGCGGCCAGGGATTTGTCTGCGATTTCACTGCCCATACGCTCGACAATATCCGAAGCCTGCTCCAGGTTAAGCGACATCTCAATGATTTCCGCCCAGCGGCGCGACTCCTCTTCCGCCAGCTCGTCCTGCGGGATCCGCGCCAGATAGAGCTTGATGGCGGTATACAGCACGTTGATATCGTCCGCCAGCCTGCGCAGCTCTTTTTCTTCGCGCGGCTCGCCGTGCATCACCTTTTGCAACCCTTCCAGCATGGTTTCCATCGCGTCACCCATGCGCAGCGTTTCGCGGGCGGCATTGGCGATAGCCAGCGCGGGCGTGTCCAGCACCGAGGTGTCCAGATGCTTCGGTTTAAGGCGCGCGTCCAGCTCCGGTTCATCACGAATTAGCCGCTCGCAGAAGCGGGCCATCGGCGCGGCAAACGGCACCATCGCCAGACAGCGTACCAGGTTGTAGAAGACGTGGAAGTAGATCACCAGCTCCGCTTTCGGCAGAGAGAGGTTGTCCATCAGGTTCGCCAGCGGGTGCACAAACGGCAGAATGATCAGGCTACCCACCAGCTTGAAGAGCAAACTCCCCAGCGCCACCCGGCGGGCGGCAGCATTGGCTGCGCTGTTGTTAAGCATCGCCAGCAGGCCAGAGCCAAGATTCGCACCGATGACCAGGCATAGCGCCACCGGGAAAGAGATCGCGCCCGCAGCGGTTAGCGTGGCCGTCAGCAACACGGCCGCCAGGCTGGAGTAGCTGACAATGGCAAACACCGCGCCGATCAGCGCATCCAGCATAATATCGCCGGTTAACGAGGCGAAAATGACCTGCACACCGTTGGCCTGGGTAATCGGCGTAACTGCCTGCACAATCAGCTCCAGCGCCAGCAGGATCAGCCCGAGGCCAATACCGACGCGGCCAAGCTGCCCGGCACGGCTTTGCTTACGGCCGAGGAAGAAAATGACGCCAATAAAAATCAGCAACGGCGACAGCCAGGAGAGATCGAAGGTCAGGATACGTGCCATCAGCGCGGTACCGACGTCGGCGCCAAGGACAATCACCAGCGCCGGGGCGAGCGCCACTAGATCCTGCGCCACGAACGAGGTGACGAGCATAGTGGTGGCGTTGCTGCTTTGCACCAGCGCCGTGACGCCAATACCCGCACAGAAGGCGAGCGGCTTCTTCTCAACGCTGCCGCTGAGAACGGTACGTAAACGTGCGCCAAACACGCGCATCACGCCGGTACGAACGATATGGGTGCCCCATACCAGCAGTGCGACTGCGGAGAACAGGTGTAACAACGTCAACACAGTGGGTTTTCCTCATTATCGTTATTCATTTTCCTTAGGTTCAGTATAAGGGTTTAAACGTAAGAAAGAGACAAGGCACCATAGCGGTGCCCTGTTTGTTGTAAGGAAAAGTGACGTTAGTCTGCGTCGTAGCCTAAATTCGGCGCTAGCCAGCGTTCCACCTCTGACACGCTCATGCCTTTTCGCAGGGCGTAGTCTTCAATCTGATCCCGCTGAAGCTGTGCCACGGCGAAGTACTTGCTGTCCGGGTGGCTGAAATACCAGCCGGAAACGGACGCGCCCGGCCACATGGCGAACGACTCGGTAAGTTTCATGCCGGTATGCGCTTCCACGTCGAGCAGTTTCCAGATAGTGCCCTTCTCGGTGTGTTCCGGGCAGGCCGGATAGCCGGGTGCCGGACGAATGCCCTGGTAGTTTTCGCGGATCAGCTCCTCGTTGCTGAGATTCTCATTCGCCGCGTAGCCCCAGTGCACCTTACGTACGCGCTCGTGGAGGTACTCAGCAAAGGCTTCCGCCAGGCGATCGGCGATCGCTTTCACCATGATTTTGTTGTAATCATCGTGCTGTGCGTCGTACGCGTCCGCCAGCGCGTCTTCTTCCAGACCACCGGTTACGGCAAAGGCGCCGATATAGTCGGCTTTACCGGAGAGTTTCGGTGCGACGAAATCCGCCAGGCAGTAGTTGGCAAAGCCCACTTTCTCGGTTTGCTGGCGCAGATGGTGGCTCACGGCCAGCACATGGGTGCGGGTTTCATCGCGGTAAATTTCGACATCGTCGCCCACGCGGTTCGCCGGGAACAGCCCCACCACGCCGCGCGGGTTGAGGGCTTTCTCTGCGCTCAGTCTGTCGAGCATATCGTTGGCATCTTTAAACAGGCGTTTCGCCTCTTCGCCTACTACCTCATCTTCAAGAATGCGCGGATATTTGCCCGCCAGCGACCAGGTCATGAAGAATGGCGTCCAGTCGATGTAGTTACGCAGCGTTTCGATGCTGGCCGTCACGTCCTGCACGCCCAGACGGTGCGCGACCGGCGGCGTATAGCTGGACCAGTCGAACGCCAGATCGTTATCGCGTGCCGCCTGAAGCGAAACCGGCGGCGTGCGCGGTTTCTTACGTCCATGCTGAATGCGGACGGTTTCATACTCTTTGCGGGTGCGGGCGACAAAGTCATCGCGCTGGGTGTCAGACAGCAGCGCGGAGACCACGCCCACGGTGCGCGAGGCGTTTTGGACATACACCGTCGGCCCACTGTAGTTCTGCTCAATTTTCACTGCGGTGTGGGCTTTCGAGGTGGTTGCCCCGCCAATCAGCAGTGGAATAGTGAAGCCCTGGCGCTCCATCTCTTTTGCCACGTTGACCATTTCGTCCAGCGACGGCGTAATCAGCCCGGAAAGACCAATCAGATCCGCATTCACTTCGCGAGCGGTCCTGAGGATTTTATCCGCCGGGACCATCACGCCAAGATCGATAATTTCGTAGTTATTGCATTGCAGTACCACGCCGACAATGTTTTTGCCGATGTCGTGCACGTCGCCCTTCACGGTGGCAATGACCATCTTACCGTTACTGGAGCCCTTCTCTTTGCTGGCTTCGATAAACGGCTCAAGATAAGCCACGGCCTGCTTCATGACGCGGGCGGATTTCACCACCTGCGGCAGGAACATTTTGCCCTCGCCGAACAGATCGCCGACCACGTTCATGCCGTCCATCAGCGGCCCTTCGATCACTTCAATCGGACGGGCCGCCTGCTGACGCGCTTCCTCGGTATCCTGCTCAATGAACTCAGTAATGCCTTTTACCAGCGAGTATTCCAGACGCTTTCTCACATCCCAGGAACGCCATTCGGCCTGCTGAACGTTGGCTGATTCGTCAGCTTTACTGCCGCGGTATTTTTCCGCCAGATCCAGCATGCGTTCGGTGGCGTCGTCGCGACGGTTGAGGATCACATCTTCTACTGCGTCGCGTAGTTCTGCGGGCAGGTCGTCGTAAATCGCCAGCTGTCCGGCGTTAACGATCCCCATGTCCATCCCGTTGCGGATGGCATAGTAGAGGAACACGGCGTGGATGGCCTCACGCACCGGGTCGTTGCCGCGGAACGAGAACGAGACGTTCGACACGCCGCCGGAAATTAGCGCATGCGGTAGCTCGCGTTTGATGTCTTCACACGCGCCGATAAAGTCCTGGGCGTAGTTGTTGTGCTCTTCAATGCCGGTTGCGACAGCAAAGATGTTCGGGTCGAAAATAATGTCTTCCGGCGGGAAGCCCACCTCTTCGGTCAAAATTTTGTACGCCCGGCGGCAAATCTCAATTTTGCGCTCGCGGGTATCGGCCTGGCCCACTTCATCGAAGGCCATCACCACCACGGCGGCCCCGTAGCGACGCACCAGCTTCGCGTGGTGGATAAAGGTATCGACGCCCTCTTTCATTGAGATGGAGTTAACGATGCCTTTGCCCTGAATGCACTTCAGCCCCTTTTCGATGACGTCCCATTTGGAGGAGTCAATCATGATCGGCACGCGGGCGATATCCGGCTCACCGGCAATCAGGTTGAGGAAACGCACCATCGCCGCTTCGGCGTCGAGCATCCCCTCGTCCATGTTGATATCGATGATCTGCGCCCCGCTCTCCACCTGCTGGCGGGCAACGTCCAGCGCTTCGCTGTACTTCTCTTCTTTGATCAGGCGCTTGAACTTCGCAGAACCGGTCACGTTGGTACGTTCACCCACGTTCACAAACAGGCTGTCGTCGCCGATGGTCAACGGCTCAAGGCCGGACAGACGGCAGGCTACCGGAAGCTCGGGTAACTTGCGCGGTGCAAGCCCGGCGACGGCGCGGCTCATGGCGGCGATGTGCTCCGGCGTGGTGCCGCAGCAGCCGCCGACGATGTTGAGGAAGCCAGATTCGGCCCACTCGCGGATTTGCGCCGCCATGGTGTCGGCATCCAGATCGTACTCACCGAACGCGTTCGGCAGACCGGCGTTCGGGTGGGCGGTGACGTAGCACTCTGCGATGCGCGAAAGCTCCTGCACGTACTGGCGCAGCTCGTCCGGCCCCAGCGCGCAGTTCAGGCCGAAGGAGAGCGCTTCGGCATGGCGCAGAGAGTTATAAAACGCTTCGGTTGTCTGGCCGGAAAGCGTGCGCCCCGAGGCATCGGTGATGGTGCCGGAAATCATGATCGGCAGGTCAACGCCCAGCGCCTCAAATTCCTCTTTCACCGCGTAAATTGCAGCTTTGGCGTTGAGAGTGTCGAATACGGTTTCAATCAGGATCAGGTCGGAACCGCCTTCCACCAGCGCTTTAGTGGACTCACGATACGCGGCCACCAGTTGGTCAAAGGTGATATTGCGGAAGGCTGGATCGTTCACGTCCGGAGAAATCGACGCGGTGCGGTTGGTCGGGCCTAGCACCCCGGCAACATAGCGCGGCTTGTCCGGCGTGCGGGCCGTCCACTCGTCGGCGCAGGCGCGGGCGAGTTTCGCCGCTTCAAAGTTGATCTCCGCCGACAGGGATTCCATCTGGTAATCCGCCATGGCGATGGTTGTCGAGTTGAAGGTGTTGGTTTCTACAATATCCGCACCCGCTTCGAAGTAGGCGTTGTGGATATCCCTGATGACAGAGGGTTTGCTCAACACCAGCAGGTCATTGTTTCCTTTCAGGTCACAAGGCCAGTCGGCAAAGCGCTCGCCACGGAAATCGTCTTCACTCAGACGATAGCCCTGGATCATGGTGCCCATGCCGCCGTCCAGCACCAGAATTCGTTCATTTAACTGCGCACGCAGTTGCTCTACTTTGCTGCTCACACTTGCTCCCGACAACGTTCAACATGGCCAAAAGGCTGCGTTCCATACTGGCATAATCTCTAAGGGTCGAAAAGTCACACAGCGGTAACATGAGACATGTTCACTATCACTCCTCCGATCAGTCAGGAAAGCGGTTGCAAAACCACCAAATAAAACGAAAATGATTTCCACGATACAGAAAAAGGAGTTCGTCATGGTTACGACCGTTCCCGCTAAACGCGGCAGAAAACCTGCTGCAACCACCGCTGCACAACCTGGCGGACAGGTTCAATCCCTGACGCGCGGCCTGAAGCTGCTGGAATGGATAGCCGAATCGCATGGTAGCGTGGCCCTGACGGAGCTGGCGCAGCAGGCGGGACTGCCGAACTCCACCACTCACCGCCTGTTAACCACCATGCAGCAGCTGGGCTTCGTACGTCAGGTGGGCGAGCTGGGTCACTGGGCGGTTGGCGCGCATGCCTTTATCGTCGGCAGCAGCTTCCTGCAAAGCCGCAACCTGCTGGCGATTGTCCACCCGATTCTGCGCAAGCTGATGGAGGAGTCCGGCGAGACGGTAAACCTGGCCGTGCTGGATCAGAGCGATCATCAGGCGATTATCATCGACCAGGTGCAGTGTACGCAGCTGATGCGCATGTCCGCACCGATTGGCGGCAAGCTGCCGATGCATGCCTCTGGCGCAGGGAAAGCGTTTCTCTCGCAGCTTAGCGAAGAGCAGGTGACGGGTCTGCTGCACCGTAAAGGTCTGCACGCCTACACCCACGCCACCCTGGTGTCGCCGGTGCATCTGAAAGAAGATCTGGCTCTGACCCGCAAGCGCGGCTATTCGTTTGATGACGAAGAACATGCCCTCGGGCTGCGCTGCCTCGCGTCCTGTATTTTCGACGAACACCGCGAGCCGTTTGCCGCCATCTCCATCTCCGGGCCGATTTCACGTATGACCGACGACCGCGTCACCGAGCTGGGTGCGCTGGTGATTAAGGCCGCGAAAGAGGTGACGCTGGCGTATGGTGGGATTCGCTAGGATTGAGGGCGGTCTGGTGCCCTCACCCCGGCCCTCTCCCACAGGGCTGAGGGTTCCCCACAAATTAATGCGAGCACTGAGCAATCCCCTCGCCCCTCCGGGGAGAGGGTTAGGGTGAGGGGAACATACGGCGGTGGTGGTCATTCCGTTCACTTTATGTTCCTTGCTA
>NZ_JABMCU010000167.1:0-10034 GCF_013179605.1 Enterobacter sp. CM29
GCGCACCGCATCCGCGATTTTTGTCATGTCGCCAAGGTTGGTTACTTCCGGCCAGTGATGGGCGAGGACTGCGGATGGGAATGGTTCGATTTCAGAGAACCAGGCCGGTTTCCAGCCGAGAGGTTCCCACGCTTTACTGGCAGCCTCGATTCCGCTGCACACGCTTCCGTATTTCATGTCGCCTCCTGCCTTTCCCGATATTCCTCAGCGAGCCGCTGGGCCTTTAATGGATTGCTGACCACTTCACCCCATGGCATTAGCCAGCCGTTACCAATGAATGGGAGGCACAGATTTCCTACCCTGATGTCGTCGTGAGCGTGAGTCATAGGATGGACTCCATTTCGTCGATGTAGAGGCCCTGAGCAATAAGCTGGCGACGGCGTGCTGCACGCGCTATGCATTCCTGCCGTCTACCTTCCTGCGATTGTTCAATGGCGCGCCGGGTGAACAGCCGTGATTTACCCTGTGGTGTTACGACCTTTGGCTTCGTGACCAAGTCGAATGTCCGGTCGCATATGCCGTCCTCGTTAAGCCATTTTTTTGACTCAACGATCTGCGCTATCTGCCCGGTGCCGCGAGTGATGCCGTTGGCAACCCGGTTAAACTCGATGAGCGTTACGCCAAACTTCTCGGCGATTTCGCTGCCGGTGATCGGGCGGCCGCGCGTCTGAATCATCCAGATAACGCGTTCACGGAGGCCAGAGAATTGCCCGGTTCGCCCGGGCCTGCGGTAAAAGGGTGTGCGTTTCATGCTGCACGCTCTGTGATTTTCTGAATTTCAGATTCAAGATCTGCAAGGAAGCTCTTAACCTCAGACTCGATTTCGCGCGCCAGCTCTTCATCGAAATGAATGCGCTTCTTGAAATAGGCGAGGTCAGGCGGCAGGCGATCATCGAAACTAACGAAATCACACCATTTCCGCCCGGTACACATCATCTGTGCATGCATTTGCAGCATGTACTGGCGCTTTGGCTCGCCAGTTTTCAGCGTTTCAAGATGGGTCCAAGTGTTGGGGCATTTGATTTCGATAAGCCCGTCGCCGTTAACAAGTCCGTCCGGGCTGGCTGCGAATCCGGGTATGTTTGGGTGATCAATGAGTCCAACTTCAGTGATTTCTGCATCGAACTCATTCAGCGCGTACATTTCGCGCGCCACTGGCTCAAGTTCAGTGCCACGCATCATCGCGGCATTCGAAAAACCTTCCTCCATCTTCCCGGTCAGTCGTTGACAAATCAGCTCGGCCATGTAGTTCTGGCGGCTGGTGGAGTAGCCCGACTTAGTCCGGGCCATGACATCAGCCAGTCGACTGGCAGTGACCTTGCCGCAGCGCGCAGCAAACCATTCAGGGGTGCGTTGCTCCATCATTCAGCCTCCGCATCTGCGACATTGACAGGCTCGGCGTTGTCGACAGCAAGACTCATGTCATACATGCGTCGCTTCTCAACTGCGCCAATTACCTGCTTCTCCTCAGCGCTCAGCGCCACCCAGAACTCTTGATACTTAACGGTTCCAAGACGCGCGGCAGACTCGCCTTTTGCGATCAGGTTCGGACGACGGCTATCTGATTCATGGCCCGCATGAACCTCTGCTGCTGTTCCTTCAATAACTCGTTCTGCCTCGTCCTGGTCGAAGATGCCAGCGAAACCAAAGGCCAGACGCGCGCACTGGATCAGCGTCTTGTGGCGAAGCATGCGGGTAGGGTGGGACTGCCATGGCTGAGTGTTGCGTTTACACTCTCCCATGTACTCAGTGACAATGGTCGGGTGCTTACGGTCTTTGCGGTAAATCTTGCAGGTACACGCGCCTTCCTCCTTGTCGTAAGAGAACTCCATGCCGTCAAACTGAGGATGTTCGTTGATAATGCGAGCCCATCCATCAACGCCGACGACCGGGACAATCCCGCCTTTATCTGGGAATGCGTAAATCTCTTTGGTCCATGGGTTCAGGCCGTACTGGTTGGCGACGATCAGCAGGGCAGTAAACTGCTCGTCGGTGACGTTACCGCCTTTGAACGCTGTGTTCTTCAGCGTATTCATCAGGTCCGTACCGGCATCCATGCCGAGGCGTGCGGCCAATTTCCCGGCCATGGTGGAAAGTGCAGTACTCATTGTTAATCCCCTCAAAAATTAAAACGGACAGCCGGTACGGTGTTCCCAGTCGTATTCCGCCTGGGCGTAAGCAACTGCCGAAATGAAATAGTTGTAGGCCTTTCCAGCGTCATCGCTGCGAAGTCCTTCGTATGGGCTGGAGTCAATCGGTACGGAGAAGTGGAAGAGGCTGGACGGCTCTTTTGGCATCATGTCGATGATTTCCCGAGCGCGGTCGCCGATCCACTTCTCTTTCTCGTCGGTGAGCTGCTGCTCAGCCCAGCGCCGATCTTCGATGCGGTCGTAAGTGAGGTATGCGTTCATGGTTGCCTCAGTAGTGGATTTTCGCGCAGGGGATCAGGTCATCTTTCAGAGCGGTAAGCACTTCGATAGCCTGTTCGCGGGTTAAGCTGGTGTTACTGGTAAGCGCGTTAACGATGTTGGTGCCGACCGTCTTGCGATGCTTCACGTCAGCTTCGCGCTTGGCTTGCTCGTCGACTTTGCGCTTCTCTTCGGCCAGGCGAGCATCTTCGGCCTGTTTTGCCTTTAGGCGCTCGGCTTCAACCGCCGCGGCTTTTTCGCGTTCCGCCCGGGCTTCCGCTTCCTGCTTCTCACGCGCCGCACGCTGCTCCGTTTCAATGCGTTGGCGTTCCGCCAGTTCAGCGCGGGCTTTCTCTTCGGCTTCACGACGAACTGCGGCTTCAATCTCCGCTTTGTGCTTCGCTTCGGCATCGCGGCGGGCTTGTTCTGCCGCTTCGCGCTTAATGCGTTCTTCGTGCTCACGCTGAGCCTGTTCCGCCAGGCGGCGCTGCTCAGCGCGGTCACGGTCGAAAGCGTCATTCATTAGCAGGGCCATTTCATGGTCTACTTCGATCTGTGCGGCACGCTGGCGGTCGAACTCTTTGTTCATTTCCAGCGCTTCGGCGTGCATAGCGTTCATGGCTTCTTTAGCCTTAATGCGTTCCTGCTCGGCTTCCCATTCGGTGAGAGGGCGCCGGGTCGCATCGCGCAGCTCGTCACAAGCATCAACGAATCGCTTAATTTCGGCTTCAGCGGGGCGCACAGCTTCTTTCAGGCGCTTCAGGTACTCACGCCCCGGCTTTTCGATAGCTGTCTTGCTGCGGGACACCTGCGCAGCCAGAGAGGCGACACGGTCACGGCCTTTCTTCGTTGACAGGTCCGGCACTTCGTTTACTGCCTGGCGGATCTGTTCGAGATAAGCGTCAAGGCCGCCCGATACGTAAAGCACTGGCACCTGCTCCGGCTTGATTTCGATGACAGTTAAGTCCGTTACTTCGCTCATGGTTTCTCCTGAAATTTGGATGTGCAGATCCCGCCCGCAGAAAGCCAGGCCGATCGGGTGAATAGGGTGGTTAGTGCTGGATAGGGTTGCCGTGACCGTCCAGAAGGACGTCAATCACGCAGTCATTGAGGCGGATGATTTCTGCATCGGTGTGCAGGTAAACCCATTTGCGCTCCTGAATGACCGCTGAGACGCGATAGGTTCGGCCTTCATGCATTGCCATCATGCCTGGCGTGACGCACTGGCGAATGAGCGGGGTGGTGCCGTAGTGATTGATCATACCTTCACCTCAACCTGTTCCAGGAGGCCAGCGATATGCATCTGCCAGCGGTTAAGCGTCAGCTTGTCGCGCGGTGCCGATACCGACGTCAGCTGCCACTCGTTATCGTTAAGCTTTTTGGCGGTGTACTGCTTGCCGTTGTGGGTGACTGTCATGATGTCTCCCGGCTATTTGATTCGGAGTCCTGACGGAATGCTTCACGTAAGAACTCTTTACTAAATTCCATCTCAGGAGCCTGAACGAACGCGATATACGCTTCTTCCTGGCAGTTTGTGCAATATCCGGACGGACTGCGCATCCGCAATTTTCACAGTGTTTGGACATAATCATCTCCGCGCTTAAGGCCGCGCCGCCGAACGTTAAACAAGACTTCTGCGCTAATGGGCGGTGGATGGCCGCCGGTTGTCATAACTTGAGCCACTCATAAATGACTCCAGGTATGAAAAAGCCGCTGGTTAGGCGGCTATGAAGTTGATGGAAGCGCAGGGAGAGAAATGTTCTTCTTGCCCTCCCTCTGGGCGAGAAATAGTGAATGACAAATCATCGACACGCAGTACTTTCCAGTCGCCCTGCATATCTGAACTCAGCTGATTTTCGCGATCAGTCATAATCAACATTGATGCGTGAATATCTGAAAATTCCATCGCCTTACCCTCTTTCGTTACCCGCCGATGCGGGAGAAATGTTTTGGTCGGTGTGGTGGACTGGCACTGAGTCGCCACTCTCACTTACTTCCTGAGCGCCCTGTTTCTGTATTGGCAAACAACTATCTGCCCAGCCGGTTTATCAGGTCTTATCACACTGCTAGCGTTGCACCTCGCTTGAGGACGCCGCCACCACACCCCAAAACATTCCCTGTATTGGTCAGCGCCAACTCCCTGCCAGTGTTGCCCGTTCTCACGCCGTTCTCGCTCTCGCGCGGGGATACTCTCTCACCGACCGGATCGCACCCGGTGATACAGCACGTTTACGTGTAGGGGTCATAACAGGTCATTGACGCTGTAAATCTGCATGTTGTTAAAGAGCATGACGAATCGGTAGTGGTGCGCCGTTCGTCTATGCGGTTAACAATAGCTAAAGCGATTATTTGAGTCAATCGCCAAAACGATATTAATCATCGATAAAGCGATAATTGATTGAATGTTAAAGCGATATTTTTTTATTTTCTGAAGAAAAAAGTGATAAGGATTTGGTTTTTAGACGTGGTGGAAAAGAGAGGAAGAATCTGCGGACAATAAAAAACCCGCCGGAGCGGGTTATGCGAATCGTTTATAGTCGACTGACTGTCTGAGTAGCACCTTTGCCATGACGTAGAACGCGTCCTCGTCCTCTGGCTCAACGTACCACTTTTCGTAAATGGGGTTGTCGGATATTACTGCCAGGCGGTCACGCTGCATCTGAAGTCTCTTAACATGCAATGTTTTGCCGAAGACGAAGACGTATACCCCGTCACCATCAAAATGCGTAACGCCGGTATCAACGAAGATCTGATCGCCGGGTGAAATCGTCCCATCCATACTGTCGCCATTTACGGTAATGACCTTAACGTGCGTAGCTGGCCGGTTGCCGAACAAAGCGCGCGCCTGCTCATTCGTGTATTCGATGGCCCGGATAGTTTCAATGAAATCGCTGGTGACAATAGTGCCCGGTCCAGCGCTGGCTTTAACGTCGAGTACATCCACGCGGTAAATCCCATTCAATGACGGCTTAACCTGGTATAGCGCAGTAGGTTCTCTTGCGCCACTGGAAGCCATTTCCCCTTCACCAGTAGACAGCCACTCCGGCCGCACACCCAGAACAGAGGCGATCTCAACAGTCTTACGAGAGCCGTTAGCGTCCTTGAGTAATTTATTAACGCTGGACTGAGCCATGCCGACATCTTTGGCTAATCGGCCTTGTGTGTATCCAGCATGTTTCATTGCCTGCGCCAGGCGCTCCGAGAATCCCATATTCACCTCTGTTAATGACTCCTTTAACTGTATCGCTCAAGCGATTATTTAGCAAAAAATCGCCTATGCGATTGACATTCGCTAAAGTGATAACCATAATCGCTTTAAACTGATAGCTGAGGTGATTATGAAGACCCCAACAGTAGAGAAGAACTCCGCAGTAGAGAAAGCGATCGCTATCGCTGGCAGCCAGAAAGAACTGGCAAAACGTTGCGGCAAAGCCCAGTCAACTATCTGTGACTGGCTTAACGGAAAGAAACGCATCTCCCCGGTTCACGTTCCTGAACTGGTGAAAGCGGTTGGTGGTGAAATCCAGGCTCACGAATTCCGCCCGGACCTGCCGTCCATCTTTCCACACCCTGACAACCATGCCGCTTAACGGCGGCCCTAACCACGAAAGGGAAAGCAATGCATTCACTTGCGTATCAACAAGGTAACAAATTTTCGCCAACGGCGATGATTTACCAGAATCGCCGGGAACCTGATTCCACGGCGTTAAACATCGATGGGATCCGCGCAGCTGTTCGCGCCTGGGCAGCTGACTGCCGCAGCCGTGAATTTGTCGCAGCGCTGATTGTGGAAGAGTGGCGGGCTACCGGCGGCACCGGACTGGATATCCCGACAGACTCTCACCGCCAGATGCAGAAGGTGTTCCGCTGGATCGACGGCGACACCGAATATGCTGCCAACAACATTCGCCAGCTGGCACCGGCAATCATGTCCGTATTGCCGCTGGAGTACCGCAACCGCCTGGCGCCGCAGAACGACACGATGTCGCTGATCGCCTCTGCGATGAAAGAGTGTGCCGAGGCTAAACAGGCCGTGCTCCTGGACGCTCCAGAGCATCAGAAGCTGAAAGAGGTAAGCGAGGGTATAGCGTCGCTGTTCCGCCTTATGCCGGAGCAGGTAGGGCCACTGATGACGATGGTCACATCGATGCTGGGGGTCATGTGAGAGGCACCAGAAAAGAAAAAGCCCTTGAAGCGGTAACTTCAAAGGCCTTCCAAACACTGTGTTACGCCAAGTAACGGGAGTAATTATGGCAAACACCGCCAAAGTAATCAAATTCCCTGCGCAACAACCGGCGCAGCAGGAGAATCGCATGGCCGATCTGGAAAATGGCTATCTTCGCCTTGCTAACCAGATTCAGGATGCCTTGTGTTTCGTAGAGCTTTCGGGGCGTGAGTTCCGCGTGCTGAATGCTATTGTTCGCCTGACGTATGGCTGGTCCAAGAAAGAGGACCGGATCACCAACAGTCTCATTGCAGATAAAACCAGACTGGCCGTTAAGCACGTTTCTGAAGCTGTGCTCAGCCTGGCTTATCGCAACATCATTAAGATGCGCAGAATCGGGCAGACACGTTACATCGGGATCAACACGCTCCTGGATAGCTGGGCTTACACAAAGCCAAAATGTGCAAAGTGCCCGGTCAGTTTTCCGGTCGCTGAAGCTGTAACGCATGTTATTACCATCCCTGAAATCGGGGATAGTAAGATCACCCCACAAACCATCCCTGAAAACAGGGATAGCCATCCCCAAGAACAGGGAGAGGTATCCCTGAAAACAGGGAACACCAAAGACATTCTTCCAAAGACAAATATAAAACCTAATACCCCCTCTAATCCCCCAAGGGGGAAGGACAAGTTTGATCCGCTCAGTGTTGACGTTCCTGAGTGGCTAAATCAAACCGCCTGGCAGGAATGGGTTGCTTACCGCAAACAGTCTGGCAAACCGATCAAAACTGAGCTGACCGTCACCAAGGCGTTCAAGCTGCTGAAAGAGTGCCTGGAAGACGGACACAATCCGGTCGACGTGATCAACACCAGTATTGCGAACGGTTACCAGGGGCTTTTTAAGCCGAAGTTCGCTGTCAAACCAGCCGCCAAGCCGGATCTGGACTTCAACAACACTGACTGGGCCTACGGGGTGGTGCCATGAAATCTCTTGCAGAGCAGATGCGTAACCACGATCGCGAGCAGATGAGCCGCATGGCTCATAACCTGCCAGAGCAGTATCAGGAGCGCGCACCGGTCGAACAGGTGGCTCAAGTGTTCAACGGGCTGTTCAACCAACTGCGTGCCGCGTTCCCGGCCAGCATGGCGAACTTCCGCACCCAGGACGACCTGAACGAATTCCGCCGTCAGTGGTTGCTGGCGTTTCAGGAGAACGGGATCCACTCAATGGCGCAAGTCGATGCCGGTATGCGCATTGCCCGCCGCCAGGAGCGCCCATTCCTGCCGTCGCCGGGCCAGTTCGTCGCCTGGTGCAAACAGAGCGGCGGGGTGCTGGGCGTCAACGTTGACCAGGTGATCGCCGAATACTGGGACTGGCGTAACCGTTCGTTCGAGTTCACTTCCAGTGAGCAATTCCCCTGGTCGCAGCCGGTCATGTACCACATCTGCGTTGAACTGCGCCACCGCAGCACAGAGCGTCAGTTAACTCATGGTGAGCTGGCGCGTGAAGCCGGTGACCTGCTGGACATGTGGGAGAAGCGCGTCACCGAGGGTAAGCCAGTGCCGCCGGTACGCAGGGCGATTGCAGCCCCGGCTGCCGAGCATGGGCCGACGCCGATCCAACTGCTTCAGGCCAAGTACAACCGCAACAAGTCGAACGGGATGGTGTGAGATGACCATAACAATCCGTGGGCAGATTCTTGCAGCCCTGCGTAATAACCCGGGCCTGAACAGCGCTCGTATTGCCAGGATGATCGGCATGAACACCAAAAAGATGTCAGGCACGGTCAGCTCGCTCCTGGCAGACGGCCTGATCACCTGTGAGGGCAAACACGGCCAGCGGCTTTATCGGCTGACCAGTTACGGCATGAAATACGCACCGGAAACCATCCCGGCCATGCCGAAGGGGAATTCGAAGCTGGTGCAGCGTAAAGAGACAAACGTGATCTGCCAGGAGTGCCGCAACAGCGCGGCTATGAAGCGAGTATTGATGGTTTGGGGGAGGGTAGGGGTATGAGCAACATCAACAAACAGGATCTGCGCCTAACAGCAGAAAAGGCGAAAGATAACTTCATGCCGAACTTCATGGTACCAACTCGCGATTTACTGGCGCTGCTGGATGAACTGGAAGCAGCAGAGAAGCGTAATGCTGAGCTGGAAGGTCTACTGGAGTCTGAGGTTCGACTGTGGACACAACGTTACGACTGCGCAAATAGCCGCAGAGAAGTGGCAGAGAAGCGGATTGCTGAGCTGGAGGCGCGGGAGGTTGTACTTCCACAGCGCTATAGCATGTTGCATCGCGTCGATTTCGATGAGCCGTATCACACGGAAATGGTTTACAAGCAGCATCAGGTGCTTGAGGCACTGCACGATGCTGGAGTCAACGTCGCCGCAGCCGGTAAAGGAGATGCATCATGAAAACTTTCACCATTGGCTGGCTCAACAAATGCCGTTGTGGCAATAAATCACACGCTGTCAAAACCGCTCGCGGAAACGAAAGTGCCTTGTGGGATGACGATGCCGTTAAGTGCAACTCATGTGGTCGTGGCGGTGTTATTCAGGTCTGCGAAGGTCAAGCGCGCGTTTTATGGGAAACCGATGAAGAGATGGCTGAAGGAAAGCCGATGAGCACACTTACCAAAGAATGGCTCCATCAGACAATCGCGGAGCTTGAAGAAGAGCGTGATGCGACGCCAGGCGCAGTAAACGAAGACGCGGCCATGGCGCTGGAGGCGATGAAGCTAGCGCTGGCATCGCTGGAAGCTAAAGATAAGATTCCGGAACTGCGTCAGGTTATTTATCATTTCCGCGATTGGAATGAAGGTTTTCCGGTTGAGCGGTTCAAAGCCGACTACGTCATTAGTTGGATGTTGGCAAATTATCCTCCAGCTCAGCCAACGGCGGTATCTGTTCCTGGTGATGTCTCTGGTCCGCTTGCTCATGCCTACAAAGAGCTTACTCCTACGTTCATGCGTAACCACATCGACGTATTCGAGCGTTACGGGATTTACCCTGATGGTTCGGCAGGGATTCAGGCTATGCGCATTGCATTGGATGGTATGAACCGCCGCGCCGCCATGCTTCAGGGGGCCGATGGCATTTGAACGCTAATTTTTACGATGAGCCGGCCACTTCATAGTGGCCATTTACTCAATTCTTGGGATGCTTTTCTCTCGTAATCCAACCGAGAAAACCAGTAACGGCAAGCGTTGCAATGATAATTTGATTGAGGGCAACACCCAAGTACGCTTTCTGATAGAGAGCAAACAGGAACAGGAAAAGTACGATAAAAAATATCCATGAGCAGTAACGATGGATCTTTGCGCGCATAATTGGTCTCAGCAGCGGTTATCTGACGTAAGATACGTTCTATTAAAACGGATGAGTTGATGATTATGAACGACTTCAATATTGCTGCAAAGAGCCAAGAGGAACGCGACAAGGTTAACGTTGACCTTGCA
>NZ_JABMCU010000168.1:0-9946 GCF_013179605.1 Enterobacter sp. CM29
CATATTCCCGGTTAATCCATTAAATTACACATGCCGCTTATTTCGGGGCCAGTGCACTCATTTCGTCGCGTAATTCCTGAGACAGCGCCGGGTCCTTAAGAATTTTCTCGAGTTCTTTTCTGAAAGTGGCGTTATCAAGAAGATTGGATTTGAGGTCGCGTAATAAATTACGCATGGCCAGCATGGCGCGGAGCTGGGGGATCTGGCGGGCAACCTGTTCAGGTTCGAAATCCTTAATATCGGAGAAATTCAGTTTTATACTTTCCTCCGAACCATCGACAGCCATGGTGTTAGGCACCGTCAGATTAACCTCCGGGTTAAATTCCGAAAGTACGCTATTAAAGTTATTTTTGTTGACGTTGATTTTCTTCCTTTCGGACAATGGACGATTCTCTTTTCCATTACTGAAATCACCGACGGTGAGAAGTTTAAGCGGCAGTTCGACTTTCTTCTGCGCGCCGCCTGTATGCAGCGCCAGCTTTAAATTTATGCGTGCCTTGGGCACCTCATTCTGAAATGAATCGGCCATAGCAGTCCCTTTCTTTGCAAGAAATACGAGTTAAGTGAGTGACGGGTCTTTACAAAACCATATTAGAGCAAAAGCCCATTCATGATCAACTTTTCAGATCAAAGATCTGCATATGGATTTTTCTTAAGAATTTTCCACTAATCACTAGTATTTATAAATTCCAGATATAAGTGGCACGCAGAAAGTATTAACCATTTATTCACAATAGATTAGCAGGAACGTCTGCCTTGATAGAGAATATTGAATTCATTGCCACCTGTCGTTGAATAATTGATTTATATCAATGCTGATCTAAGCATCAGCTGCAAAATCGCAGAGACATATCATCTTATTCAATAAACCTCCTGAATATGGAAAAATCCTATATCGGACAAAAGTCAGGTTTTAAATAGCAGGAATTAAGCTATTACATGGAGGATGTATAAATGCTTGCACGCTTTTCAATAAACTGGAAAAGAGATGTCGCTCGAAGCATTCATCAAAAGAATAAATGATTTTTTATGAAAGGAATTTTGATAATAACTAGCCTGTAGGTACCATGAACCGTGTGTTCAGGCGCTTAAGCGATGTATAGCTATTTGCCAAAACCACTTAAGCGCCTTTCCTGTTTTTTAATGCTTTTCAATATACATTGTACGACTGTACGCAACATCCTCTGGGTTATTTATCGGATACCCTTTAACCCAGGGCTTAATGAGGCGGCCATTGGTGTATTGATAAATAGGGGCTATCGGCGCTTTCTCGGCGAGGATCTTCTCGGCCATGTTGTAGTCTGCATTACGCGCTTTTTCAGTGGTTTCGAGCGTCGCCTGATGAATAATCTTATCGTAAGCAGGGTCGTTGAACCGTGAGATGTTGCCGGTGTGAGAGGACGTCAGCAGCGACAGGAACGTCGACGGCTCATTATAATCCCCTACCCACGACGCACGGATCACGTCGAAATTCCCGGTATTGCGGCTGTCGATGTAGGTCTTCCATTCCTGATTCTGCAACTTAACGTCAACACCCAGATTTTTCTTCCACATAGATGCGACGGCAATGGCGATTTTCTGGTGGTTTTCAGACGTGTTGTACAGCAGCGTTAATTTCAGCGGGCGCTGGGGACCATAGCCTGCCGCCTGTAATAACGTTTTCGCCTGAGCATTTAGCTCCTGCTGCGACATCTGCTCAAATGGCGAGATTTCCGGTGTAAAACCGGCAGTGACATCGGGAGTGAAATGCCAGGCCGGTTTCTCACCGGTTCCCAGGACTTTTTCAGCCATAATACGTCTGTCGATAGTCATGCTGAGCGCCAGACGTACGCGGGCATCCGCAGTTGGGCCTTTTTGTGTGTTAAACGCGTAGTAATAGGTCCCAAGCTGTGGCGGTGTATAAACCTGTCCCGGAATATCTTTAAGCAGCTTCTGGTACATGTTTTTCGGAAACGATTCTGTAATATCGATATCGCCCGCCAGGTAGCGTTTGGTCGCTGAGGACTCCTGGTTGATTGGCACAAAGGTGACTTTTTTAAGCACCGTGTTGGCGTTATCCCAGTAGTGAGTATTCGGCTCAACCACCAGTTTTTCATTCACCACGCGATCTTTCAGCACATACGCACCGTTGCCGATGAGCGCGCCAGGGCGCGTCCATTCTTTACCGCTTTCCACGTTTGCCTTTTGAACAGGATAGAACGCAAAGCTAGCCGTGAGGTTGCTGAACCATGGCAGCGGTTTATCCAGCTGCACGCGCAGCGTTTTAGCATCGACTGCCGTCACGCCGAGCGTTTCCGGTGCAGCTTTACCATCGATAATGGCCTGCGCATTATTAATACCCGCCAGCGCTGCAAACCAGGCGAAAGGTGACGTAGTTTTAGGATCAACCAGACGACGCCAGCTGTAGACAAAATCTTGTGCCGTCACCGGGGTACCGTCAGACCACTTCGCGTTATCCCGCAACGTAAACGTCCAGACACGGTTATCGTTGCTCTGCCAGCGCGTCGCCACGCCGGGAACCAGCTCCCCTTTTTCGTTCTGATTCACCAGCCCTTCATAAAGGTCGCGGATCACCTGTATCTCGGGTAAACCCACCGCTTTTGCCGGATCGAGCGAGGCGGGTTCATCTTTAATGTGTCGAACCAGCTCCTGCTTTTGCGCCAGCTCCGTTCCCCTGGGAACCTCCGCGGCATATGAAAGTGAAGAAAACCCGCACAGCCACAGCGCAGTACAAAGAAGCGAAACAGGATGCTTCATACGATCCCCTTAATGATGTCAGGTAACAGGCAGATGCGTAATTATTTGTTTCGAAACGGAGAAATGCAAATGCTTCCTCAGGAAAGTTGATGTCAGGCAATTTTACACACAGACGGAAACTATTTGATTAAGCGCGGGTTTTGCACAACACTGCCAGAAGCGACTTCATCATCAGGGTTTATTATGGCAACCACCCGACCAAGAACGGAACGCGGCGCCTTCCCGCCCGGGACTGAACATTATGGCCGCTCATTTTTAGGCGCCCCACTGATCTGGTTTCCGGCTCCCGAGCCCGATCGCACTAGCGGCTTAATCATTGCGGGCACACATGGCGATGAAAACTCGTCCATCGTGACGCTTTCGTGCGCGCTACGTACGCTGGCCCCCGATTTACGACGACATCATGTGATTTTGACCGTCAACCCAGACGGATGCCAGCTTGGATTACGGGCGAATGCACGAGGCGTTGACCTTAACAGGAACTTTCCGGCAGCAAACTGGCGTGCCGGTGAAACGGTGTATCGCTGGAACAGTTCGGCGCAGGAACGAGATGTGGTCCTGCTTACGGGAGAAAAACCGGGTTCCGAGCCCGAAACCCAGGCGCTGTGTCAGCTTATTCATAAGATCCACCCGGCCTGGGTTGTCTCTTTCCACGATCCCCTCGCCTGTATTGAAGATCCTCGTCATACAGCGCTCGGGCAGTGGCTGGCGGATGCGTTTGCTCTACCTCTGGTAACCAGCGTCGGGTATGAAACGCCCGGGTCGTTTGGCAGCTGGTGCGCGGACCTCAGTCTTCACTGTATCACCGCAGAGTTTCCGCCTATTTCCTCGGATGAAGCGAGTGAAAAATACCTCAGAGCGATGACAGATCTTCTGCGCTGGCAGCCTCAAAGATGAAGTACGCCGGAGGTAAAACTCAGGGCGGGTGAAACGTCAACCGCCAGCCAGGTTGGGCCATCCAGATCGGCAAAACGCACGCTGTTCACCAGCGGGAGTGCAGCACCGATCGCTCTGGACGTGCACAACATACAGCCCAGCATCAGGGAAAAGCCTTGCGCCTGCGCATCTTGTGCCAGTGCCAGGGCCTCGGTTAACCCACCCGTTTTATCCAGCTTGATGTTCACCATCTCGTAGCGGCCCTTGAGGGCTGACAGGCTCTCACGGGTATGACAGCTTTCGTCTGCACAGACGGGAAGCGGATGAATAAAATTCGCCAGCGCGGCATCGTCTTCTGCCGGGAGGGGCTGCTCCAGCATGGCAACGCCCAGATCGGCAAGCAGCTGACAACGGGCTGCCAGCCCTTCGCTGTGCCATGATTCGTTCGCATCGACGATAAGGGTGGCATCAGGTACCGCCGCACGAATGGCGACCATGCGTTCGCTAATCAGACGATCGTCGAGCTTCACCTTTAATAAGGTTGCACCGGTTGCATATAGCGCCTGGGCGCTGGCCGCCATTTGGTCTGGTTCACCGATGACCACCGTTTGCGCGGTGACGATCGATTGCGGCAGCGTAACGTCCAGCAGCGAAGGTAGCGGTTTTTGTTGTTTCGCCGCTTCCAGACTCCAGAGTGCGCAGTCAATCGCGTTACGTGCCGCGCCGGCCGGCAACCTCTGCTGAAGAGCCTCACGCGTCAGGCCCGCCTGCAACTCGGGCACCACCGTCATAATTTGCGCCATGACTGACGCCAGGCTTTCTCCGTAGCGAGGATAAGGGGTACATTCCCCGACGCCTTTTACGCCGTCCTCTTCACATTCAACCACGACCACGCAGGCCTCATTACGGCTGCCGCGCGAGATAACAAACGGGGTGTGCAATGGCCAGGCTTCTTCATAGACCTTAACGCTTCTCATCACTGACTCCTTGCAGGCCGGAAAGGCAGAAAATTGGTTTGCCGTGCTAACTGTGGATGACATACACTAGCCACGACGTTAACTATTTGTAAACAGGAAGATATCTATGTCACAACTCGTTCATTTCCAGGGCAACCCGGTTGCTGTTGCAGGTTCCATTCCACAGTCTGGCAGCAAAGCACAGCCTTTTACTCTGGTGGCTAAAGATCTGTCTGACGTCACGCTGAGCCAGTTTGCTGGCAAACGTAAAGTCCTGAACATTTTCCCAAGCATCGATACGGGCGTTTGTGCTGCATCAGTGCGTAAATTCAACCAGCTGGCGACCGAAATGGACAACACCGTAGTGCTGTGCATTTCTGCTGACCTGCCGTTTGCCCAGTCCCGCTTCTGCGGCGCTGAAGGCCTGAGCAACGTCATCACCCTTTCCACTCTGCGCAGCCCGGATTTCCTGGAAAAATACGGTGTTGCCATTTCCGAAGGCGCGCTGAAGGGTCTGGCTGCTCGTGCGGTGCTGGTGATCGACGAAAACGACAACGTTGTTTTCAGTGAGCTGGTTAACGAAATCACTACCGAACCGGATTACACCGCTGCACTTGAGGCACTTAAAGCCTAAACGTAAAAAAGCCTCTGCAAAGAGGCTTTTTTATTTATTCGTCACCCTTCTTCTGATTTAACCCATACTCGCGCAGCTTATTCGCAATCGCGGTATGTGACACCCCAAGACGTTTAGCCAGCTTGCGCGTGCTCGGATAGCTGCGATAAAGCTGCGTTAACACCGAACGCTCGAAACGGCTGGTGATGTCATCCAGCGAGCCTTCCATTGCCTCTTCGCCTACCGAGACCGTCCCGGCATCGTAATCCGGCAAGAGAATATCCTGAGGACGCAGTTCATACCCTTCAAGCTGAGTTAATGCGCGATAGACCGCATTTTTTAGCTGACGAATATTGCCCGGCCAGCCGTAACGCGTCAGCACGGTACCCAGGTCGGCAGAGAGCTTCGGACGCGGCACGCCCTGCTCGTCGGCAAAACGGGCGACGAAGAGTTCCGTCAACGGCATGATGTCCTGCGGGCAATCGCGCAGCGGCGGAATATTGAGCGTCAGAACGTTGAGACGATAGTAGAGATCTTCGCGGAATACCCCTTTCTGCACCAGCTCCACCAGGTTTTTCTGGGTGGCACAGATGACGCGTACATCCACGTGCACTTCATGATCTTCCCCCACGCGGCGGAACGTGCCGTCATTGAGGAAACGCAGCAGTTTCGCCTGCATGCGTGGCGACATTTCACCAATCTCGTCCAGCAACACCGAGCCGCCATTCGCCTGTTCAAAGAAGCCTTTTTTGCCTTCCGGCGCATGCCCGAACAGTTCACTTTCCACCGCATCTTCAGGAATAGACGCGCAGTTCAGCGCCAGATACGGTTTTGCCGCACGCGGGCTGGCCATATGCACAGCATGCGCCAGCAGATCTTTCCCCGTACCGGTATCCCCGGTAATCAGCAGCGGTGCCGTAAGATTTGCCAGCTTACGCGCCTGGTCGAGCACGTGACGCATCTTCGGGCTCACCGCAATAATCTGGCTGAATGCGCCGACGTCCTGGCTGGAAAGGTTCTGTAACTGGCGTCCCATGCGCACCGTGGAGCGCAGCATGATTACCGCGCCGGTGAGCACCCGCGCGGCATTTTCCCCTTTCAGGTAGACCGGCGTGATCTCCATCAGGAAATTCTGTCCATTGATGACGACGTGCTCGCTATGGGTATTTTGCGGGTTGCTGTCCAGCCAGCGCTGGAAATTAAAACCTGGGATCAATTGCGTGGCGTAATGACCGATAAGCTTTTCCTGAGTCTGCGCAAACAGCTGGCAACTGGCCTGGTTAACGCGCTCGACTTTGTTTTTCAGATCGAGAGAGAGAAACGGCTCCGGCATTGCTTCCAGCAGTGCGCTCAGCGCAAGGTGTTCCCGCTCGGATGGCATCCAGGGGATGGTGCGTACATCCGTAACGCCAGCGATACGGCGGATTTCGGCCATCAGGCTACTGAAGGTATTAAATTCAATTTCGGCAAAATTGAGGTAAATTCGCCCGACAGGGTCGATCTCTATGCCACGTAAATCAATGCTACGTAAAACAAGAAGATCGAGTAACTCGCGGGTCAGACCGAGACGGTCCTCACAAAAGACTTCCAGACGCATGGGAAATTCACCGTTTAAGCCAATAACAGTAAAATGATATGTCAGATCACGGTATTCGGGAAGGTGGCTGTCAACAAATATTGACAGCCCGCACGATTAGTAAACGAAACCTCACTGAGCAGGTTTTTTATTGAGCGTCTCTTTAAGCTGACCAATCAATTCGCGACGGAAATCCCCCAGCCGCGGCTTATCGCCATCGATCCAGGGGAGTGGACGACAAACCTCCATCGCTTTGATTCCTAAGCGTGCCGTCAGCAGACCGGCACCAATCCCCTGCGCCGCCCGGGCAGAGAGACGCGCCGCAAGATCCTGCGACATCCAGTCCATCCCGACCTCCCGCACCAGTTCGCTTGCCCCGGCGAAGGCGATATTCAGCAACACCAGTTTGAACAGGCGCAGTCGGCTGTAATAGCCAAGCTCAATGCCATACAGCCTGGCGATGCGGTTGATCAGGCGCAGGTTGCGCCAGGCGATAAAGGCCATGTCCACCATCGCCAGCGGACTGACGGCAATCATCAGGGTGGATTCCGCCGCCGAGCGGCTGATCTCACGACGAGCCTGCGCATCCAGTACCGGCTGAACAATGTGCGCATAGAGCGTGACCACTTCCTGGTCATTCTGGGTTTCGTGGATCGCCGCATACCAGCGCTGAAGCGCCGGGTGAGAGTGATCTATCCCGGCCTGAGCCGCAAGCTTTTCACAAAAAGCACGCCCTTTTCCGGTGCCGTGACTGTGCAGCAGATCCCGCGCTTCATCGCGTTCGTGCGCACGCTGACGCAGACGCCAGAGGCGACGCCACTCAGTCACGACCGAGCCGACGCCCGCACCAACGATCAACGCCCCAGCGGCGCATCCCCCCAGCGCTACCCAGTCCTGGGTTTGCCAGGCATTGACGCCCCACTGCACGCCCTGACCAATTACGCTCACACCAAAAAGGGCTAACCCGGCGGTCACCATCTTACGCCACAGGCTGCGTTTCGGGCGCAGTGCCGCATCAACGACCGCTTCCGCCTGCCCCTCTTCAACCAACGGCTCCTCTGCCAGCACGGGAGCAAAGTTGTCGGCCTGCGGACCGCTGAAGGTTTGCGCTGTTTTAAACGCCTCATGCGGGGACTGCTCAAGCTGGCCGGTAAAATCAATGCGGGGCTTTAACGGTTCCGTCATCGTAATTTATCTCCAATTAAAAACTCCAGCGCGGCATCCAGACGGATATGCGGCAATGGCTGGTCAACGTTCATGCTCTGCGGACGGAAGTCTTCGAACTGAAAACCCTGGCTTTGCCAGAAAGCCTGGCCCGGCAAACGCGGGGGAACTTCGCCCGGATAGACCGTGAGCGGCTCACCGTCGCTGAGTCGGTTGCCCCGCAGGGCCGGAATTTTCTCGCCATTCACGTCAATCAACCCACTCTGTGTAGCCTGTACGGACGCCAGACCCAGACAATCCATACTAATCCCTTCGAACGCCGCGTTCTGCCAGGCATCCTGCACCAGCTGTTGCAGCAGGGATACCATGTTGGCGTGCTGATCGACCGTCACATGATCAGCTTTTGTGGCGGCAAACAGCAGCTTGTCGATGACCGGCGAGAATAAACGGCGAAACAGCGTACGCTGGCCGTAATGAAAACTTTGCATCAGCTGCGTCAGCGCCAGCCGCATATCATTGAACGCCTGCGGCCCGCTGTTGAGGGGTTGCAGGCAGTCCACCAGCACGATCTGGCGGTCAAAGCGTAAAAAATGATTTTTATAAAAACCCTTAACCACCTTCTCACAGTAATAATTGTATCGCTCGCGGAGCATACCGGCGTTGGTGGTCTTGTCTGCCTGCGCCAGCTTCGATTCGCCGATGCGGTCAACGTCCGGCCACGGGAAAAACTGTAGCGCGGGAGCACCGGCTAGATCTCCCGGCAGAACAAAACGGCCCGGCTGAATAAAATGCAGCCCCTCCTGCTTGCACTGATGCAGGTAATCCGTCCAGGCCTGGGCTATCACGGCCAGACGGTTTTCATCCGCCGGCGCCAGCGGATCCAGCCCTTCGCAAAGCTGGTGCCATTTGGTCGACCACTCTGCCCGCTGCCCCTGCAACAGACCGGTCATCTGCCGGGACCAGCTCAGGTAATCCTGCGCCAGCATCGGTAAATCGAGCAGCCATTCTCCCGGATAATCCACAATTTCGAGATACAGCGTGGACGTTTCTTTGAAGTGACGCATCAGGGATTCATTCGAGCGAAAACGAAGCGCAAGGCGAATTTCGCTCACGCCACGCGTCGGGGTGGGCCAGGCGGGAGGCTCCCCGTATAACTGTGCCAGACCTTCATCATAGGTGAAACGGGGGATGCCAAAATCACGTTGCGGTACGCGTTTTACGCCTAACAATCGCTCCTCGCGCACCGCGCAAAGCAGTGGCAGGCGCGCCCCAGCATGCAGGTTCAACAGCTGATTGACCATCGCCGTAATGAATGCCGTCTTACCGCTGCGGCTCAGCCCGGTAACGGCAAGACGCAGATGGCGATCAACGCCACGGTTCACCAGAGAATTGAATTCGTTTTTAAGTCGCTTCATCGCCGTCCTTCATTGTCTGGAACCCTGAACAAAGTCACTTCAGAATACAGTAAATTGGGGCAGATCGTTGATTATCAATTCTTAATTATTGCTATTGCCGTTTTCTCTCCAGTAAGATGGACGCAATTGCTGTCCGTCTGGAGTGAGTAAGGTGTATGTCACCCACCATCTATGATATTGCCCGCGTTGCTGGCGTTTCGAAATCAACCGTGTCACGCGTTCTGAATAAACAAACGAATATTTCTCCTGAAGCGCGTGAAAAGGTGTTGAAGGCGATAGATGAGTTAAATTACCAACCTAATAAACTTGCCCGCGCACTCACCTCTTCTGGCTTCGACGCCATTATGGTTATTTCGACCCGCTCAACCAAGACCACTGCAGGAAATCCCTTTTTCTCAGATGTACTGCATGCCATAACGGCAAAAGCAGAAGAAGAAGGTTTTGATGTTATTTTACAAACGTCCAAAAGCAGTGAAGATGATCTGCAAAAATGCGTGGGTAAAATAAAGCAGAAGATGATCAAAGGCATCATCATGCTAAGCTCGCCGGCGAACGAGTCGTTTTTCTCGACGTTGGATGAATACGGTGT
>NZ_JABMCU010000169.1:0-9907 GCF_013179605.1 Enterobacter sp. CM29
CGCCGGAAGGCAAACAGGGAAAAACAGTCGGCACGGTGATGACCGGCCTGCTGCTGGGGATTTTGCTCTCCAGAACCGTGAGCGGCGTGGTGGGTGAAGCCTTTGGCTGGCGAGTGATGTATCAGCTGGCCGCCGCAAGCATTGCCTTTATCGGCGTGGTGATGTGGGCCGTACTTCCCCGCTTCGCCGTTCATTCCACGCTGAGCTACCCGGCACTGATGCGCTCCATGGAACACCTCTGGCGTCGCTACCCGGCGCTGCGTCGGGCTGCGCTGGCTCAGGGTTTTCTGTCGATTGCTTTTAGTGCGTTCTGGTCGACGCTGGCGGTCATGCTGCTGGAACGGTATCACCTTGGCAGCGCCGTGGCGGGTGGTTTTGGTATTGCCGGAGCCGCAGGCGCGCTGGCCGCACCGCTGGCAGGCGGTCTGGCCGATAAGCTGGGCGCCGGTAAAGTGACCCAACTGGGTGCCGCGCTGGTGACCCTCTCGTTTGCCCTGATGTTCCTGATGCCAGCCCTGGGTGTACACGGCCAGTTGCTCCTGATTGCCCTCTCCGCGGTCGGTTTCGATCTCGGTTTGCAGTCCAGCCTCGTGGCGCACCAGAACCTGGTCTACAGCCTTGAGCCGCAGGCCCGTGGGCGCCTTAACGCCCTGCTGTTTACCGTCATTTTCATCGGAATGGCGCTGGGTTCGGCATTAGGCAGCAATATCTATACGCTGGCAGGCTGGACGGGCGTGGTAGCACTGGCAACCCTGTGTGGTGCCATTGCGCTGGCTATCAGAGTGATTGAAAGCGCCCGGGTGGTGTCCGCTCAGGCAGAAAGTGTGTAAAAAAAATGCCCAACCCGGACGGGTTGGGCAGTCAAAACATGCCCAGTTTCAAGACATGTCAAACAGGTCAGAGTCTTATCTGTTCATCTGGAACAAAGACATACCCTGCATATCGCTAAAGGCTTTATACGAGGCCTGCAACGCCGCCTGCTGCATGGTGTAGGACGAAATCACCGAGTTCCAGTCTACGTCAACCAGGTCGCTCATCTGCTGAGTCTGGCCCAGCGCGCGGTCTTCACCCAGAGAATCCAGCTTGCCCAGCTCGTCCAGCTTGATGCCGAGGTCCGCGCGAACGGTCAGCACGTTGTTGAGGGAGTTGCTCAGGCCACGGTTGGCTTTATCAATAGCCGCCGTAAATGCTTCAGCCTTCGTTTCGTCATCGCCAATCGGCTTATTCAGCGCTTCAATTGCGGAGTCGAGGATCTTGAACAAATTCGTTTCCGGCGTACTACCATCTGGCTCTGGCTTCGCATTGCTGGTGAAGCTATCGAAAACTTCAGTGCCCGTATGGCTGATTTGCATCGTGCGCGCAGAGTCAACCTGCTGGCTGATTGGCGTTCCGCCGCCCTTATAATCACCCGTAGCCTGGTCGAAAGCCGCCGCTTCGGTTTTGTAACCGGAAAAAATATAGCGACCGTTACCGTCCGTGCTGTTAGCCAGGTTCATGAGCTGATCGCGAATACCTTGCAGGTTCGTTGCCAGCGAAGCGCGGTCATCGTCACTTAACGTACCGTTGCCCGCATTGACAATCTTTTCCTGAGCAGCCTGGATAGCGGTTGTCACTTGCGATAACACGTTTTCTTCCAGCGAGACTTTCGTCGTAGCGAAGGAGCGCGCCAGCGCATACTGGCTGTTTTGCGTTTGGGCCTGAGAGAGCACAACGGCCTGCGAAGCGGCAATCGGATCGTCAGACGGACGGTTGATACGCTTCCCCGTAGACATCTGCTCGCCGTAGCTGAGCCAGAGGCTTTGGGAGTTCGTCACGCCGCGCATGCTTTGCTCATACATCATTTGAGTACTAATACGCATTTTTTATGCCTCAGCCTTAGCGGATATTGATCAATGCATCAAACAGCGTGCTCGCCGTTTGCAGCACCTGCGCATTCGCCAGATAGTACTGCTGATAGCGTTGCAGGTTGCCATACTCTTCATCCAGGTTAACCCCGGAGATTGACTGCTGTTGTTTGGTCAGCTGCGTAACAACGTTAACTTTGGTTTCGCTGCTGGTTTTCAGCGACGCCGTGGTGCTGCCCACCGTACTGACCAGCGCGGCATAAGCATCGTTAAAGGTTTTGTTCCCCCCCACCAGCTTGGCGCTCTGCAAATCCAGCAGCTTTTGGCCATTGGTATTGTCGCTTTCTCCGCTTCCTTGCGCGGAAGCCATCGCCAGTTTGGATTCGTCGCTGATCGCAACGTCCATATTCACGATAACGTCATTCACCGGCTTCACGATAAAGCTGTCTTTATTATTGGCCGAGCCGCTAATGTTGACGTTGAGGCCATCAAACGACAGATTACCGCTGGTATCCGGCATAGCCGTGAAGCTGGTGTTGTCTGACAGACGCGTGATTGTCCAGTCAGTACCGTTATACTCAACTTTGTAGTTTGTCGCCTGGACCTTGGTACTGTCCGTCATCGTTGCCGTCACGGACGCGCTTCCGGTGTTCTTACCGTTACTCAGCACTGCCGGGGAGCCAAAATCAAACAGCTTGCCGCCTGGGTCCCCGTTGGCATCAAAGCCCGCCTGGTGCTGGGTATTCATGGCATCCGCAAACGCCAGCGCCATCTGGTTAAGCGTATTTCGCGCCTGATCCAGATCCTGAGAACGGAACGTTAACAGCCCCCCAAGCGACCCCGTGGTGATCTGTTTTTCTGAGATCTCCACGTTGCCTGCTGCGGCATCCACATACGCAATCGTTGTACGTGCAGGGTCCGCGCTGGATTTCACCGCAGCCAGCTGGCTGGCGTTGCTGCCCTGGACCAGGGTGTAGCCGTTGGCGATAGAGATGTTGTAGGTGCCGCTGTCCTGTACGGTCACGTCCACACCGACAATTTTGTTCAGTTCGCTCACCAGCTGATCGCGCTGATCGAGCAGTTCGTTCGGCGATGCCCCCGCCCCTACGCCAGTCAGCCGGGAAATCTGATCGTTAAGGTTAGCAATCTGCTTCGCGTAGTTATTGATCTGATCGACGCTGGTAGAAATCGCCGTATTGACCTGCGCATCCTGATCGCGGAGATATTGATCGTTAGTTTTGAACTGGTTTACCAGACCATCTGCCTTCCCGAGTACCGTCTGGCGTGCAGCCGGATCTTCTGCGTTACTCACCAGCGTTTGCAGGCTTTTAAAGAAATCCTGGAGGTTGGCAGAAAGCGAGTTCGTGGTATCCGACAGCACGTCGTCAATTTTCGACATCTGCTGGTAGCGCGTGGTCAGGCCGCTGCTCTGGTTCTGCGCCGCGCGCAGCTGGTTGGTAATAAACGCATCATATTCACGCTGAACGCCGGAGACATAGACCCCGTTACCCACCCAGCCGCCGCCGGTCAGGGTGCTGTTTGATGCGCCCAGAATGGTAGTCTGGCGGGTATAACCTGCCACGTTGTAGCTTGAAATATTATTACTGACGGTATTGAGTGCCGACTGCGCAGCACTGAGGCCACTCATGGCGCTGTTAATCAAACTGGACATGGGGGTTCCTTTTATACGTTCAGACACGAGTCCTGATGAAGGTTATCGGCAACCTCCACCGGGACTTGAGAACTTTCAGAACAGATTTTCGAGATCTGTGCTATACGCTTTGCTGACCTTCTCAGACATGGATTTCAGCTGTTGGATCATGCTGGTCAGCTTGCGTGCATAGTTTGGATCGGTCGCGTAGCCGGCATTCTGCAATGCCTGAGCGCCCTGCTCTGGCGTGGTGGCCTGGGTCACGGCGGTGTAGCGCGGATTCCGGCTCAACAGCCCGACATAATCCGACAACGCTTCCAGATACGAGCTGTAGACGCGGAATTTGGCTTTCACCTTCACTGCCGCACCGTTCTCATATTCGGTGGTGGTAATTTCCGTGGTCGGCCCCTTCCAGCTGGAGGTGGCCTTCACGCCAAAGATGTTGAAGCTCGGCTCGCCGTTCTCCCTGCGGATCTGGCGTTGCCCCCAGCCCGACTCCAGCGCCGCCTGCGCCAGAATCAGATGGTGTGGCACGCCGCTTTCTTCACTGGCAAGACGCGCCGGCAGGGAGAGCTGCGCCAGGAAGTCTTTGCTGTCGCCGGAGAGCGGCTCGTCACGCGTTTCTGCCGGCTTTGGCATTGCCTTACGCACCATCTGGGTCAGCGCCTGATTTTGATAACTGGTCACCTTTTCCAGATCAAACTTCAGCGGCACCTGCGGCGGGGCCTCTTCAGGCGGGAGCCCCTGAGCGGCTGCGGTCTGTTTCACAATCATGTCCGCCAGGCCGAGCCCCTTTCCGGCGGTCATTTGCTGGGCAATCTGCTGATCGTACATGCTGGTGTAAAGCCGTGTGGAATCGCTGCTGAACATGCCATCTTTCGGCAGGGTTTCACGCATGCTTTTCAACATCATCTGCACGAACATGCCTTCCACCTGACGGGCAACCGGGCGGATATTCGCCGCCGGATCCTTGCCCGCTTTGGTTTTCAGCTCGTTGAGCGACTGGGCATCCCAGGCGGCACTGGTCAACAGTTTGCTATCGGTCAGCATTTAGATGATTTCCAGTTTAGCGCGCAGGCAGCCTGCACTTTGCATGGATTGCAGAATGGACATCAGATCCATTGGCGTTGCACCCAGCGCGTTCAGGGCACGCACCACGCTGTTCAGGTTGGCGCTGGAGCGCACGCTCTGCAACGATCCACCGCTCTGTCGTAAATCAATCTGCGTTTGCGGGGTCACTACCGTCTGACCGCCACCAAACGGGGTATCCGGCTGGCTGACGTTGGCCGAGCGGTTAACCGTGACGGAGAGATTGCCCTGCGCCACGGCGCAGCTGTCCAGCGTCACTTCGCGGTTCATCACCACCGATCCGGTACGGGAGTTGATAATGACTTTTGCATCCTGCACCGACACGTTCACTTCCATATTCTGGATATCGGCCAGCATCCGCACCTGGTTGCTGCTACCGGTTGACGTGCGGATCTGCACGGTGCGGGCATCCAGCGCGGTGGCGCTGCCGTAACCCCGGCTGCGGTTGATGGTGTCAGCAATCTGCTGCGCCATCGTGAAGTCTTCGTTATTCAGTTGCAGGTTAATGGTGTTGCCGGTGCCGAACTGGGTCGGCAGCTCACGTTCGATGATCGCGCCGTTGGTAATACGTCCCCCGTTCAGCTGGTTCACCTGCACGCTGCTGCCGCCCGCCGACGCACCTGCCCCGCCAACCAGAATGTTGCCCTGCGCCAGAGCATACACCTGGCTGTCGACGCCTTTCAGCGGCGTCATCAACAACGTACCGCCGCGCAGGCTTTTGGCGTTACCCATCGACGAGACAACCACGTCGATGGTTTGCCCCTGACGCGCAAAGGCCGGATAAGACGCGGTCACCATCACCGCCGCCACGTTTTTCAGCTGCATGTTGGTCCCCGCCGGTACGGTAATACCGAGCTGAGAGAGCATGTTGTTAAGGCTCTGGGTGGTGAACGGCGTCTGGGTCGTCTGGTCACCCGTCCCATCCAGCCCCACCACCAGGCCGTAGCCAATCAGGGAGTTTTCGCGCACGCCCTGCACGCTGGTGAGATCGCGAATGCGATCGGCCTGCGCAACGGTAGCGACCAGCGACAGCGCCACGGCGAAGAGAAATTTATACATAGGTCACCTCGCTTACATCGGCGATAAGTTAAGGAAGAAGCGTTGCAGCCAGCCCATATTTTGCGCTTCGTTGATGTAGCCGTTGCCGACGTACTCAATGCGCGCATCCGCCACCTGTGTGGACGGTACGGTGTTGGTGCCGCTGATAGTGCGAGGGTTAACCACACCGGAGAAGCGAATGAATTCCGTACCCTGGTTAATGGCGATCTGTTTTTCGCCCACCACGTGCAGGTTGCCGTTCACCAGAACCTGGTCAACCGTTACCGTCAGCGTTCCGCTGAAGGTATTGCTGGCGTTCGCGCCACCTTTACCGTTAAAGGTGTTGCCGCCGGAGGCTTCCACATCCGCACGGGCGTTGCCGAACAGCCCTTGCAGATAGCGCGGTACGGTGTCGAAGCCAAAATTGGTTTTGCCGTCGCGGCTGGCGTTCGCCGACGAGCTCTTGCTCGCGCTGACGTTTTCCTGCAACACAATGGTCAGCGTATCGCCGACGTTACGCGGACGACGGTCTTCAAACAGCGGCTGATAACCGTAGTTAATCGGCTGCGCGGTCTGGAAAATAGAGCCGTTCACCACCGGCGAGGGGCCGGGAACGGGTTGGGCGGTAGTCGCACCCTGTACCAATGGTTTAGACGGGATCCAGGCACACCCGCTGAGGGTGACAGCCAGAACAGTCAGGATCGGATAACGAAACGCCGCGTTTTTTTGCATTGCCTTCATCTTCGAAAACAGGGAGCCGGTGCGACGTTTACCGCACCGGGCTACACCTTAGAGTTGCGTCAGTTTTTGCAGCATCTGGTCGGTCGTCGACACTGCTTTACTGTTAATTTCATAGGCGCGCTGGACCTGGATCATATTCACCAGTTCTTCCGCCACGTTAACGTTCGAGGTTTCCACATACCCCTGGTACAGCAGCCCCGCACCGTTCAGGCCGGGGGTACTTTCATTTGGCGTGCCGGAAGACTGCGTTTCGGTGTAGAGGTTCTCACCGATGCTTTCCAGTCCGGTATCGTTCATGAAGGTCGTCAGGTTGAGCTGACCAACCTGGACCGGCGCGGCCTGACCTTGCTGAGTGACACTGACGATACCGTCACGGCCAATGGTGATGCTCAGCGCGTTCGCCGGGATGGTGATCGCAGGCTGAACCTGGAAGCCGCCCGCCGTCACCAACTGACCATTCTGATCCACCTGGAACGAACCATCGCGGGTATAGGCGGAGGTCCCGTCAGGCAGTTGCACCTGGAAGAAACCCTGACCTTTGATGGCAACGTCTTTGCTGTTGTTGGTCTGGGACAGGTTGCCCTGGCTGTGCAGACGCTCGGTGGCGACCGGGCGTACGCCGGTACCAATTTGCAGACCGGACGGCAGCGTGGTTTGCTCAGAAGACTGCGCCCCTGGCTGACGAATCGTTTGATAAAGCAAATCTTCGAAAACCGCACGCTGGCGCTTGAAACCATTGGTGCTGACGTTTGCCAGGTTGTTGGCAATTACATCCATATTGGTTTGCTGTGCGTCCAGACCGGTTTTCGCGATCCATAAAGAACTGATCATAGGGAGTCCTGTTAACTCATAGCCAGAAGTTGGTTAGCCTTGCCTGCGTTTTCATCGACGCTGCTGATGATTTTCATCTGCATTTCGAAGCGGCGGGCGCTGGCGATCATGTCGGTCATGGCTTCGACCGGTTTGACGTTACTGCCTTCCAGCACGCCGGACATCACGCGGATGGTCGGGTCGGCCTGTAACGTGGCGCCACGCATGGCCTGCGCCGCCTGGGTCAGACGGAACATCCCGTCATCACCACGCTGCACTTCGTTGCCTTCCGCTTTCACCAGCTTCAGACGACCGACAGGCGCAACGGTGTTCGCCGGGTCGCCCGGATTCAATGCCGAGATCGTCCCGTCTGCCGCAATGGTCAACTCTGACCCTTCCGGCACCGTCAGCGGACCGGCTTCGCCCATCACCGGATGCCCCTGAATCGTCAACTGTCCGGTGGCGCTCACCTGAATGTTACCGTTGCGGGTATACCCTTCTGCGCCGTCAGCCGTTTGCACCGCTAGCCAGCCGTCCTGCTGAAGGGCAACGTCCAGCGGACGCGCGGTGTAATCCATCTGGCCTGGCGTCATGTCGGCGCCCGGCGTGGAGGCGGTGACCAGCGTACGCGTGGGCAATGACAGCCCTTCTACCGGCACCGCACGCAGTGCGTTGAGCTGTGCACGAAAACCAGGCGTGGAGGCGTTCGCCAGGTTGCTGGCGGTAACAGCCTGCTGATTGAGCGTCTGGCTTGCAGCCCCCATCGCTGTATATATTGCGTGATCCATTGCGCTTTCCCGTCAGCCGCTTAACGCAGGTTAACCAGCGTGTTGAGGATCTGATCCTGGGTTTTGATGGTCTGCGCGTTGGACTGGTAGTTACGTTGCGCGACAATCATGTTCACCAGCTCTTTACTCAGATCGACGTTGGAGGCTTCAAGCGCGCCGTTGGTCAGCGTGCCGAAGTTACCGGAACCCGCGGTACCCAGCAGGGCAACACCGGAAGACTGCGTGGCGGACCAGACGTTATCTCCTTCGGACTTCAGACCTTCGTTGTTGGCAAAGTTAGCCAGCACGATCTGGCCCAGCACCTGGGTCTGTTCGTTGGAGTAGTTACCGACAACGGTGCCGTCATCGTTGATCTGGTAGCTCACCAGATCGCCCGGCTTATAACCGTTCTGGCTCGTCGCCACGATGTTGTTCGCACCGGTGTTCTGCTGCATGGAGTTCGCGAAACTCATTTTGAAGGTTGCCGCCGTTGCACCAGTGATCTCCCCGGTCTCGATATCGACTTCCCCACCGCCGGTCAACACACCGCTCTCATTAAAGACCAATGTGGTTGCCAGTTTCGCTGCATCTCCCGCTACGCTGCCGTCCTGCGAATACACCTTCCAGGAGTTAGCTGGAGTAGCGTCTTTGACATAGAACAGGTTCATGTTGTGCGCATTACCCTGGCTGTCAAACACCGTCACGGTGCCTTTCTTGTTGTAAGAGTCAGGGTTGGCCGGGTCGAATGCGACGGTTGGCGCGGTATCGGTGGAGTTCAGGTTGATCTGCTGAGAGGCCGTGGTGGTGGACTTCGCCGCCATCAGCGTCGTTGGGATGGTGATCGCCTGCGGATTCGCACCGGTTTGCACCGTCGGCGGCGTGCCGGCAACCGGATAACCGGTTAACTGTAGCCCCTGCATGTTCACCAGGTTACGGTTTTCATCCAGCTTGAATTGGCCGTTGCGGCTGTAGAACACGGAACCGTTGGCATCCACCATACGGAAGAAACCGTTCTGGCTGATGGCGACGTCCAGACCGCGACCGGTGTTGGTGGTCGTCCCGTCGGTGAAGTCCTGGGTGATACCCGCAACCTTCACGCCCAGGCCCACTTTAGAACCTGCAAACATATCTGCAAAAGACGCAGAACCGGATTTAAAACCATAGGTCGCGGAGTTGGCGATGTTGTTGCCAATGACGTCCAGGTTGGTGGCCGCAGCATTCAGGCCGCTGACCGCTTGAGAAAAGGCCATGACTTACTCCTGATAAGTATGAAGGCTTAGATAATCTGCCGAACTTCGTCGAGTGTGGTGGTACCGGAGGTACCCAAATCCAGTTTGTTGCCATCGCTACCTTTGATGACGCCCTGAACCAGGGCAAACTGTAGCGGCTGAGCCACCAGCTGCGTGGTGCCGTTGCTGGCGCTAATCGCAACCTGATACGAGCCGTTAGGCGCTTTAGTGCCGTCGGTCAGGCTGCCATCCCAGGTAAAGGTATGAACGCCCGCTTTAAGCTCGCCAATCTCAATCGTGCGCACCACGTTGCCGCTGGCGTCTTTGATGGTGGCGGTGACTTTGTCGGCCGGCTGCTGCAACTCAACGCCAAACGGCGTCGTGGTGGTGGTGGACGTGCCATCGGTGGTGCTGGTGCCCGCCAGAATCGTGGTCCCCGGGATCATCACCCCGTGACCGATCAGGTTGGCGGCCTGCAAGGACTGGCTGTTATCGATTTGACCGGAGACCGAGCCGAGCGTGGTGTTCAGTTTCTCAATGCCGCTGACGGTACTGATCTGCGCAAGCTGCGTGGTCAGTTCGTTATTCTGCATCGGATTGGTCGGGTCCTGATTTTTCAGCTGTGCCACCAGCAGGGTCAGAAAGCTGCTCTGTAAATCGGAGGCATTGCTCCCGGTGAGAGAGCTGGAACCGGTTGCACTACTGGTGCTGTTGACGCCGGTATTTGTCGGGTCATTC
>NZ_JABMCU010000017.1:0-35134 GCF_013179605.1 Enterobacter sp. CM29
CTACGCTAAACTCGCTGGTGCTGTACTGATAGCCCCAGTTCATCTGGCCCCCTTCGTCGCCGCGCATCCGGCTTTGGGTATAAGACGTGTTCACCACGCCAAAACGCCCGAGCTTCAGCACCGTGCCCGCGCCGCCGAGCGCCAGCGACTCCGCCCCTTCCGCATGCCCCTCCAGCGTCAGCCAGTCGGTCACCCCGTAGCGATACGATCCGCTGCCCGCCGCCGGGCCATAGTCAAAATTCTCTATACCGTAGTTGCGCCGCAGGCTGCCCAGCGTCACGGCGCCGTCGCTTAACCCCTGCTTCAGCAGATCGCTGCTGACATAAAACGGCAGCGTGGTGCTCACCTGACGTCCCAGCGCGTCGGTGGTGACCAGTACCGCATCCCCTGCGCCGTTGATGTACGGCAGGTTAGTGAGGGTAAACGGCCCCGGCTGAAGGCGGGTGGAGCCGGAACGGTAGCCATTAATAAAGAGATCGACCGAGGTCGGGACGGCCGCCTCACCGGAAAACGCCGGCAGCGGCCAGGTCACCAGATCCGGACGCAGGGAGAAGTCGCGCCCGTAGCTGATCCCGCCCATCCGCACGCTGGTGCTCCAGCTCAGCGCATCGCTGATGACGTCCCCGACGGTCCAGGTGGTGGCATCCTCCTCGTTGGTGATCAGCAGGGTTGAGTCATAGCGCACGTATCCTTCCTGCTGCCCGCTGCTTCCGGCGAAATTCTGTCGGGCGTACCCTGTCGAAGAAAACGAATAGTCTTCGTTGAAATAGCGGAACTCATGCCACACCGACGCCTGGCCGCCCGTGTGCTCGGTATGGTTGGTATAAACGTCGTAGTTGAGCAGCGCGCCCCGGCCATAATGCGGCTTGCTTTGCGCGCTCTGACCGCTAAACGACGTGATCCGCGCCGCAACCCAGTCCCGGGGGACCGTCAGCATGAGCCGCTGGGCGCTGCTGTCATACTCTACGCGTACCGATGAGAGCGTTGAAAGGTTCACCTCTCCGGCAGGCACATGCTCCTGCGGCAGTCCGGCGCGAAGCAAATCCGCTCCTGAAATAAACCAGGCGCCCTCGCGCTGCGTCACCGGCACCACCAGACCCGTGTCATAGTGGTTCAGCACCAGAGCGAGCTGGAATACAGCTTCGCCGTTCATCGTCCGCGCGTCCGGCGGCGGCGGTAAACTGTCGTCGCCGGTTTCGGCAAATGCGCTGGTACTGACGCAAAGCAGGATCATCATCGCCGGTTTCAGTTGACGGGCGTCGATTGCCATTGCGTATCCCTGGCATTAATTTGCGCGCTCATCCGATTCGGCTGATAAATCCCTGCCGGAAGCGGCCAGCTTCGGGTGCTGCCTGGCAGCACATAACCCAGCAGCCCCTCGGCAACCGTGCGTTTTTGCCCGCCCTGCTCAACCGCAACCTGGCTGAGCCTGACGTGAACGTTCCCCTGATTGCGGACCTCAAGCGCAGGTTTCCCCTCCTCCTGAATGACCCGCCAGTTGAGCTGCTGAGTGTTCGCCAGCGCGTGATGCTCTCCTTCGTTGAGGGTGGGGATCCCCTGTCCATAAACAAATAAGGGAATGGAATAGCGCATTTGCAGTTTGAGGCCCATAGACGGTTCCGCTTTTGCATCCGGCTGGGGAATCTCATCCACAATGATGCGGTAGGCTTGCTCGACGCCGGACGGGATCGTCCCCTGCTTAATCAGGCGAATAAGCTGTTTACTGCCTTTAGCGATAGTCACGATCGGCGGGCTGGCGACCACATCCTGCTGGGCGGTGTAACGCTCATATCCGCCCTCCTGTTTCCAGCGCACAATGCGTATCTGCATTGTCGTGGCGCTGTTGCCCTGATTTTGGATCCACAATTCAGTTGCTCTGGCGTCTGCCGAAAGCCACGGATCGATAGGCCAAAGAAGAATGGTTGCGGCTGCTTGCGCCTTAACCGCTGTAAGGGCCGTTATCCCCAACAGACTCAACAGGCCTGACCGCCTGAAAAATGGCTTCATCAATGCTCTCCCTTTCCTACCATGACAAGGTCACGGTGAGTTGATCTGAATACGTTCCTGACGGGCTAAACCCGGTCAAAAGCGCGACGCCAAAAAGAGGCAGCGCGATGTTATTGCTGTTGGTATAGGTAATCGGTATTGCCTGGTTAACCCCAATTTCACTGTTTGCGGCCAGAGAGCTGCTGCTGTAGAGCCGGTAACCGACCACTTCAGTCCCGCCTGAACGCGTCATCCGCCGCACAGAGCTATAATTCTGACCGCCGTTAATGCTCATACTTAGCGCCACACCCGGTGTGCAGGCGATGGACAACGCGCCGTCGGCAACAAAGCTGGTGCTGACCGGTGCGCTCTCCACGCCGCTGCGGGTCCCGAAATTCAGCGTACCGAAACGCCCGCCGGTGCCGGTGCTCACCGAGCATCCAGGCACAACCGTCGCGCTCACCCTGAATGACTGAGACGTCACCGCCCCGGCGTCTGGGATCAACATCAGCCCGACCAACAGGGTCAAAAAAGGGTGCACGACGCCCTCTGCGCTGTCGCGCAGACATAACAATGCCTTCATGGCTGAATCAGTAGGTGACGCTGACGTTAATCGTGTCGGTATAGGTTCCCGGTACGACCGTCACGCTATTGCCGCCGCCCGTAATGCGTGCATAGAGGGTGTAGCTATCCACCCCACCCGCAGTAGAGGCGACCGGCAACGCGGCATTGTTCGCAACCACGTTGTTGTAACCGCTATCGCTGAACAGGCTGTAGGCAACGCCCTGCGCCGCATTGGCGGTGTTGACCAGATAGCGGCCCGGCGTACCTGGGGTGCCGACAACGGTTCCGGGTGCGGTAGCGTTAGTGTTGCCGGTGATCGCCACCGTGTAACTGGCAGTGGTACATTGAATGGTAAAGGTGTTTCCTCCGCTGGCACCGGTTAACTGGGTTGTCAGGGTGGAGAATGTTGCAGGATGAGTGCCGAAATCGAGCGTCCCGAAGTTAATGCCGTTTTGCGTTGGCGAGCCGTTGATCAAGCAGCCGTTGGTCAGCGTCAACGTCGCGCCGATAGTGCCGCTACTGGTGACCGCGAGAGCCTGACCGACCGTTGCCGCCGTCAGCAGCGTTCCCGCGCAGATAAAAAGAAGTTTTCTTTTCATTTACCACCCTCCAGAAGAAATATAGGTTCGCTTGCCATATTTTATTCATACTGTTCAGTATGTTAGCCCCGCTTAAACATTCCCCGGCGCGGTTACTGAGAATTTAGTTTATGGTTAGCACTTCAACCACTTTCATCAAAAAGAGGGCAACCCCGCTCGAATTAACAGGTTATTAACAAACATTACAAAGGGTTAGCAAAAAAAAATGGGCATTATTCTTGCTTAACTTGAGGATATATCGCCTGTAGTGTGATCTGAGTCACAATATATCGTCATGATAAAAACAACGAATTTCATAAAAATTAAAAACAAGTTGTAACTCACGCAGCTTTACTTCAATTTATGCCCCGAATATTTTCCTGCGCTTAAATAAAAATTTTGTATGCATTGACGCAGGAAACTCTTTTAGCGCATAGAGGATCTTTTTGTGGCAAGTGCAAACAAACTCACGCTCTTCATCGTGATTTTCATGCTGGCGGGCATTCTTTCCGGTGCGGCGATCCATGAGTATGCTTCGCCCGACGCGATACAGGCCTGGTCGGAGAACATCACCCTGCTGACCGATATTTTCCTGCGGCTGATCAAGATGGTGATAGCCCCGCTGGTGTTCAGCACCCTGACGGTGGGCATTATGAGGCTGGGTGAAACGTCTACGATTGGGCGCGTCGGGGGTAAAGCGATGGTGTGGTTTATCAGCTCATCCGTACTTTCCATTCTGGTGGGGCTGTTTATTGTTACCCTTGAACAACCCGGCAGCGGTCTGAACCTGAGCATTCCGACAGAGACGGTTGATACCGGCCTGGCCGTGAGCGGGATGTCGCTGAAAGCCTTCCTGTCACACACCATTCCAACCAGCATTGCCGGCGCGATGGCGAACAATGAGATCCTGCAAATTGTGGTCTTCTCGATGTTCTTCGGCATTGGCGGCGCGTCACTGGGCCAAAAATTCAACGCCCCGCTGGTCGCGGCGCTGGATGTGGTATCCCACATTATGCTGAAGGTGACGGGCTACGTGATGTACGTTGCGCCGCTGGCCATTTTCGCGGCGATTTCGTCCGTCATTGCCACCCAGGGGCTGGGCATTTTGCTGAACTATGCCTCGTTTATTGGCGGTTATTATGTGGCGATCCTCCTGACCTGTCTTGTATTGCTGGCCGTGGGTTACATGGTACTGAAGAAAGAGATTTTCCGTCTGGTGGCGATGCTGAAAGATCCGGTGCTGGTGGCGTTTACCACCAGCAGCTCTGAAGCGGCATACCCAAAAACGCTGGAGCAGTTAGCGCGCTTTGGTTGTTCACGGAATATCGCCTCTTTCGTCCTGCCGATCGGCTACTCGTTTAACCTGGTCGGCTCCATGGTGTACTGCTCGTTCGCCTCAATGTTTATTGCCCAGGCGTACAACATTCACCTGAGTTTTACCGAGGTGACGGTGCTGATGTTAACGCTGATGCTGGCCTCGAAGGGCATTGCGGGCGTACCGCGCTCGTCGCTGGTGGTGCTGGCGGCAACCATTCCGAGCTTTAACATTCCGGTAGCCGGGATCCTGCTGCTGATGGGGATTGACCATTTCCTGGATATGGGGAGATCGGCCATTAACGTGCTGGGGAACGGGATTGCGACGGCGATGCTGTCGCAGAATGAAGGGGCGCGGGAAGCGGAGGCAGAGCTGGTGGAGCAGGAGGCGTAAAGATACAAAAGAGCCGGGTGGCGCTGGCGCGTACCCGGCCTACGTGTTCGAGCCATTTGTAGGCCGGGTAAGGCGAAGCCGCCACCCGGCATTATTTTATGCCACGTGATTCGCCGCAATATCCAGCAGCGCCATCTCTTCGCTGTTCAGCAGCTTCTCAATATTCACCAGAATCAGCATACGCTCGCCGAGCGCACCCAGCCCTGTCAGGTATTCCGTCGACAGCGTGACCGCAAACTCCGGCGCAGGACGGATTTGATCGGCGGTCAGCGACAGCACATCTGACACGCCGTCCACCACAATCCCCACCACGCGCTGCCCCAGATTCAGAACAATCACCACCGTGTTATCGTTGTACTCCACATCGCCCTGGCTGAACTTCACGCGCAGATCCACGATAGGCACAATCACACCGCGCAGGTTGGTCACACCCTTGATAAACGCTGGCGTGTTCGCGATGCGCGTTACCTGATCGTACCCGCGAATTTCCTGCACTTTCAGGATGTCGATACCGTACTCTTCATCACCTAAAGTGAAAACCAGGAATTCCTGCCCAGATGGCTCGCCCGCCAGTTTCGTTACGTTACTCATACCGGTCATGTTATTACCTTTTACTTAATCAGGCGGCTGTGTTCGCCACACGTTGTTCACGATTTAATCCCTGAAGTGCCGATACATCGACGATCAGCGCGACGCTACCATCACCCAGGATGGTGGCAGCAGAGATCCCCGGCACTTTGCGGTAGTTACTTTCCAGGTTCTTAACCACCACCTGATGCTGACCAATCAGCTGATCGACCAGCAGCGCGTAGCGGCGACCGGCGCTTTGCAGGATCACAACGATACCCTGCGTGGCCTCGGTTTTTGCCCCGTCCACTTCGAACACTTTCCACAGTTCCACCAGCGGCAGGTACTCGCCGCGCACTTCGAGCACGCGCTCGCCGCCCGCCAGCGGATGCAGATCTTCTTCGCGCGGCTGGAGGGATTCCATCACCGCGTTCAGCGGCAGAATAAAGACTTCGTCCGCCACTTTAACGGACATGCCGTCAAGAATGGCCAGCGTCAGCGGCAGCAGGATACGGATCGTGGTGCCCGCGCCCTGCTTAGACTGGATCTCAACGTGACCGCCCATCTCCTGAATGTTACGTTTCACCACGTCCATGCCCACGCCGCGGCCGGAAACGTCGGTGACCTGCTCTGCGGTTGAGAAGCCCGGGGCAAAAATCAGCATGCCCACTTCTTCGTCAGTCATGTTTTCGTTGACCGCCATGCCCTGCGAAATCGCCTTCGCCAGAATGCGCTCGCGGTTCAGGCCCGCGCCGTCATCGGTCACTTCGATGCAGATGTTGCCGCCCTGATGTTCTGCTGACAGGATCAGGTTGCCCACTGGCGATTTTCCGGCTGCCACGCGGTTTTCCGGCAGCTCAATGCCGTGGTCGAGGCTGTTACGCACCAGGTGCGTTAACGGGTCGATAATGCGTTCAATCAGGCTCTTATCCAGCTCGGTGGAGCTGCCCATCAGCGTGAGTTCGATCTGTTTGTTGAGCTTGCTGGCCAGGTCGCGCACCAGGCGCGGGAAGCGGCTGAAGACATATTCCATCGGCATCATGCGGATGGACATCACCGATTCCTGCAAATCGCGGGCGTTACGTTGTAACTGGCCCATGCTGGTGATGAGATCGCCGTGGGTCACCGGGTCCAGCTCGTTGGAGCGCTGGGCCAGCATCGACTGGGTGATCACCAGTTCACCCACCAGGTTGATCAGCTGATCCACTTTCTCTACCGCCACGCGAATGCTTGTGGACTCGCTGGAACGCGCCGCCGGTTTTTCACCGCGGGCCGGGGCAGCCGTCTCTTTGGGCACGGCTTTCAGTGCAGGGGCAGCGGCAACTACCGCAGGGGCAATTTCTGCCGGCGCGGGCACTTCAACGGCCGCCGCCTCGGTTTCAAACGCAATTTGATCCGCTTCAATCACGAAGCACAGCACCGCCACAATGTCATCCTGGCCGATCCCGCCGTCGAGCGTCGCGGCCAGGCTGTCTTTACCCTTCACCACGTTGCTGAGCGTCGCCAGGTTACCCAGCTCCTCTTCCAGCAGGTTGACCTCGTTCTCTTTCAGCCGTGACAGCACTACGCGCAATTTTCCTGCGGGCGCATCAGGCGCACTGTCTGGTTTGGCCGCGGCGTCAACAACGCTCAGTTTTGCCGCAGGGACAACGGGCGCAGACGCCTCACCTTTGGCTTCCAGCGCTAACTGACGCAGCGCGTTGCAGATGTATTCAAAGCTGGCGGCATCAGGCTCTGCCGAACTTTTATAGGCGTCGAGCTGTTCCTGCATAATATCTTTCGTTTCCAAAAACAGGTTGATAATGTCGGTATTGAGCTGCATCTCACCGCGTCGTGCTTCATCCAGCAGGTTTTCCATTAAATGGGTCGTTTCCTGCAAAATGGTAAATCCAAACGTTCCGGCTCCGCCTTTAATGGAATGCGCCGCACGGAAGATGGCGTTGAGCTGTTCTGAGTCCGGTGCCTCGGGCACCAGATCCAGCAAATGTTGCTCCATATCGGCCAACAATTCGTCGGCTTCATCAAAAAATGTCTGGTAAAAATCGGTAATATCCATGCTCACGCTATCACCTCGGATTGGCTGGTGGCGATGTTGGAACGGCAGCCGAAGGGACGGCCCCAGGCTGTTTTAAATCGTCCAGTGACTCATTCTGACTTTCGGCGTTTTCATGCAGGATGGCCTGCTCCGCCTGCTGGTTCAGCACTAAAAGACTGATACGACGGTTGATGGCGTCATCCGGTCCGCGGTCGGTCAGGCGCATGGTTGCAGCCATGCCGACCACGCGCAGGACCTTGCCATCATCAAGCCCACCCGCCACCAGCTCGCGACGCGAGGCGTTGGCGCGATCGGCAGAAAGCTCCCAGTTGCTGTATCCCTTCTCTCCCGTGGCGTACGGGAAATCATCCGTGTGACCGGAGAGGCTAACGCGGTTCGGAATGCCGTTCAGCACCGGTGCAATCGCACGCAGAATATCGCGCATGTAGGGCTCCACGTCGGCACTGCCGGTTTTGAACATCGGTCGGTTCTGGCTGTCGATGATCTGAATACGCAGCCCTTCCTGCACCAGGTCAATTTTCAGATGCGGACGCAGCGCGCGCAGTTTAGGGTCCGCCTCAATCAGCTGATCCAGGTCACCGCGCAGTTTTTTCAGGCGCGCCTGCTCCATCCGTTTTTTCAGCTCATCGATGTTAGGCTGTTTTTTCACTTCGCCCTGCTGCTGGGTGTAATCGTCACCGCCGCCGGGGATCGGGCTGTCGCTGTTCGATATGCGCGGCCCGCCGGTGACCGCCGTCGCCAGCGGCGTTCTGAAATATTCCGCAATCTGAATAAGCTCTTTCGGGCTGGAGATGGAGATCAGCCACATCACCAGAAAGAAGGCCATCATGGCGGTCATAAAGTCGGCGTACGCGATCTTCCATGAGCCGTGAGAACCGTGCCCGTGCCCCTTATGCTTGCGTTTTTTTACGATGACGATCGGATGGGACTGGTTTTTCATGCGTCCTCAGTTGTCGTCTGTTGGTTGGGGTTTTTAACCGCGCGCACGTGTTCTTCAAGCTCGATAAACGACGGACGCTCGCTGGAGTACAGCGTTTTACGGCCAAATTCGACGGCGATCGGTGGTGCGTAACCGTTGAGGTTGGAGAGCAGCGTGATCTTCACGCACTGCATCATTTTGGTGGTTTCCGCGCTCTTTTGACGCAGAACGCTCGCCAGCGGGGAGATAAAACCGTACGCCAGCAAGATACCGAGGAACGTCCCCACCATTGCGTGGGCAATCAGGGCGCCCAGTTCAGCCGCCGGGCGATCCGCCGAGGCCAGGGCATGAACGACGCCCATGACCGCCGCCACTATACCGAACGCCGGAAGCGAGTCGCCCACCAGCGCCAGGCTGTTGGCCGGCACTTCGGATTCGCTCTCGTGGGTTTCGATCTCTTCGTCCATCAGGGCTTCAATTTCGAAGGTGTTCATGTTGCCGCTGATGATCAGTCGCAGGTAATCGACGATAAAATCGAGCATCATCGCGTCAGCCAAAATACGCGGGTAGCTGGCGAAAATTTCGCTCTCTTTCGGGTTTTCAATGTCCCGCTCCAGCGAGAACATTCCTTGCTGACGTGACTTCGCCATCAGGCGATAGAGCAGCGCCAGAAGATCCATATACATGCTTTTGGTGTATTTCGAGCGACGAAACAGCAGCGGAATCGCCTTCAGCGTGCCCTTGATCGATTTACCGTTGTTACCAACGATAAAAGCCCCTACCCCTGCACCGCCGATGATGACAAGTTCAGCCGGTTGATAGAGTGCTCCAAGGTGCCCGCCGGTCATCATGTAACCGCCGAAAACTGTACCGAGAACTACCAGGTAACCTAATAAGATAAGCACGACATCATCCTTCCGCTAGTGACTATGGCAGGACGTTCATTTCGAGCGCGTGACCTGAACGCAGGGTAAAAAAAAGCAGCGGTAATCGCTTACCGCTGCTGGAATCTTGCCCACAGGTTCGGGTTAAACAGCGTGTTCGATCTGTTCATCCAGCAGTTGTGGAATAATATCGGCAGCATCCCGGGAAAGTTTACGTCTTTTTACGGCTCGGGATGGAGGCTGGCATAAACTACAGGCGAAGCTGCCCGCAGGCTGGTGCGCGTGGGTAATAAAATTGCCGTCACAGCAGTTGCAGCGCGACAATTCAAGCATTCCGCTTTCAACAAAACGCACCAGCGTCCATGCGCGGGTCAGCGCCAGCAGGGGTCCCTGTTCCTGCTGCGGGCATTGCTCAAGGTAAAGTTTGTAGGCTTTAATCACGGCATCCACGCCGCTGCATAAGCCCGTTTTAAGCAGGTACTGCCAGGCGTTACAGAACATGGAAGCATGGATGTTCTGCTCCCAGGTCATGAACCAGTCAGTCGAAAACGGCAGCATGCCTTTTGGCGGTGGGCTACCACGCAATTCTTTGTACAGCTTGATCAAACGACCACGGCTCAGTTGCGTCTCGCTTTCCAGCATTTGTAAACGCGCACCCAGCGTGATGAGTTCCATTGCCAGCTGGATATCACGGGCTTCCTGAACAATGCTTTTTTCGCTCATTGTTAAGCCCTTTTCTTCCGGGCTACGTCGTCAGGCTGGCTGATTTCGTTGAGCAGGCGGGTGGAGAGAAGAATACCGGTGTGGATCTGTTGCAGATCGTCCACGCGGGATTCCTGAGTCAGACGCGTAATGGTCTGCGGGTTATCGAAACGGAACTGGCAGACAAGCTGATTGGTTTCAGCCAGCTTGACCATCTGCGGAAGTGTTAATCCCCCCAGCATGGTTGCCATCTCTTCGTTAACACCCAGACGAAACATCGCTGACGGTTTGTCCTGACTAATCAAACGCTGCGCGAGCAATAAATACGACAAATTGATGTCGTAAATATGTTTTAGCAACTCGGATGTATGCATTTTTCCCATCCCGAATAACCAACTATTATTTTTATGCGGAAAGACCGCACCCCGTGATGTCGCCGGGAAATCACCCGGTATAAAAAGAAAAGGCCAAATGCATAGTTGAATTTAGGTTTGTACGTCGTAAAGCGCGTGACCGGTTAACATGGCCAAAATGTCGGTTACACATTTTATCTTTTCTTACAAATAACTAAGATTTTTCCTAATTCGACGCAAACTCTACTCGTCAGTTTTGACACATACAATGCAGCCCCCCCTGGAATTTAAAAAAAATGTGATCTGCGTCACATAATTTACGCGAATGTAACCCATAAATCCATCAGCGTGACTTGTAATTTGAGTGTTTTTTATCCAACCCAAGCTTGTTTATATTCTTCAGGAACGAATACTCATGCATCCGGCCGGGGGAATTGGGTCTGGGAAATGTAAAGACAGGGCAAATCCGCATTGATCTGCTATGGGGAAAACTTCACGTTGAAACTACCATTAATTAATAAAGTAAAAACAGTAGGTTAACGCTGGCAACACAAAAATCAGTTTCGTTGCGTAACGATCTACGCCGGGTTGATGATGAGTTAAGGCGAGTTAACCACCCGGAAGGGAAAATGTGTAATTTACGTTAAGCTGTTAATTTTTTTCATTTAGGCCATCTTTTCAGTTATTCTTCTTATAAGAATAATTAATGAATAATTATGATAAGCTTCACACTAATGACGCATTCACCTCTTGCAGTAATGGCAGTTTCGCGGTAAAGCTGGGGAAACTTGTCATTCTGACATCAAAGGAGTGCGTGATGAGTTACTCCCATCTGCTTGTTTCAGTTGCTGTTTCTCCCGAAAGCCACCAGCTTGTCGCCCGAGCCGTATCCATCGCCCGCCCCGCCAATGCCCGCATCAGCCTGATCACGCTGGCCGCGGAACCCGAAATGTATAATCAGCTGGCTGCGCCGATGCTGGAAGATATACGTGAGGTATTGCAGGAGGAAACGCACCAATTCCTGCAAGAGTTGGTGGAGAGGGCAGACTATCCGATTCATCAGACCGTTATCGCGACCGGTGAATTAAGCGCGCATATACTCGACATCTGTCAGAAAGAGAATATTGACCTGGTTATTTGCGGAAATCATAACCAGAGTTTTTTTTCTCGTGCGGCATGCTCGGCAAAATCTATCGTTTCGTCAAGCCAGGTTGATGTCCTGCTGGTGCCTCTTGGGGGCAATTAATGCCCCCGGAGAAAATCAGGCGAGTTTAGGGAAGGTCGCGATCTTTTTTTGCAGATCACCTTCCTGACTTTGCGGCTGGATCGCGCGCAAATCGTCAATAAAACGCGCCTGCCAGCGGTTAATATCATTCTTCATGATGGTCTCCATCATTTCCGAATGGCGTGAAATACGTTCCGCAAGCGGCATAGTTAACGCACGGTTCAGGGCATTTGCCACGTCATCGCGATCGTAAGGGTTTACAATCAGCGCTGAGGTTAACTCGTTTGCCGCACCGGCAAATTGAGACAGCACCAGCACACCCGGGTCAGCAGGATCTTGTGCTGCAACATACTCTTTTGCCACCAGATTCATCCCGTCGCGTAGGGGCGTGACCAGCCCGACGTCCGCATAGCGGAACACTTTCATTAGAATTTTGCGCTCAAAGTGCTGATTCAAATAGAAAAGTGGTGTCCAGCCAAGCTGCCCGTAGCGCCCGTTGATGCGCCCTGCTTCGGTCTCAAGCTGGTGACGGATATCCTGATAGGCCTGAACCTCACCGCGTGAGGTCGGCGCTATCTGGGTATAACGAATCTTGCCGTGATGCTGCGGGAATTTTTCCAGCAGGGTTTCGTACGCGAGGAATCGCTCCGGCAACCCTTTGGAATAATCAAGTCGTTCAACCGAAAAGATATTCTTAACGTGCTTGAGTTCATCCTTAAGCTGGGCAAGCTTCGGAGGCAATGGACCGGAGGCCTGCTCGGCAATTTCGTCTGGCTCAATACCAATCGGGTAGACCTCGGTATGGAAATTACGTCCCCACGCGGTGTGAGATTTGCCGCCGTGAGTGACCAGTCGGGTTTTACCGGACACGCTGTCGAGGAAGGCCAGCCTGTCGTTTTCCGTCTGGAAACCGAGCAGGTCGTAATCGGACAGCGCCTCAAGGATCTCTTCATGCTGCGGCAGTGCCGTGAAAATCTCCGGCGTCGGGAAAGGGATGTGCAGGAAAAAACCGATTCGGTTATTCACACCACGTTTTCGCAGCTCTCTGGCGAAAGGCAGCAGATGGTAATCGTGGATCCATAAAATATCGTCTTCTTCGATCAGCGGCAGCAGTTTATCTGCCAGCAGCGCATTAACGCGCATATAGCCTTCATAGGATTCACGCTGGAATTTCACCAGGTCCAGACGATAGTGAAACGCTGGCCACAGCACGGCGTTTGAGAACTCGGAATAATATTCATCATAGTCCTTCTCACTGAGTGCGAAGGAAGCCCACGTGATATTGCCCCGTGACACCTTTTTAAGCGGTTTCTCATCATTACTGATTTCCCCGCTCCAGCCAAACCAGAGACCACCCGCGGCTTTGAGGGCACCTAATACCCCGACCGCCAGGCCACCGGCACTGGCTTTTTTATCATCCGGCGGTGCGATGCGATTAGAGACGACGACTAAGCGACCCATAATGATTTCTCCCGTTGTTTTGCGCTATTTGTTGTTGTTGCTGGTTAGCGACATCAGATATCCACTGCCAGACGCTGGCGACGTTTTCCAGCCGCCATCCGGCAACGGTTTCACCCGGCCCTACCTTGACAGACATGCCACTGGCCTGGTTTACCACGCTGAACCCGGCCTCGTCGGTCAGGTCATCCCCAAAAAATACTGGCGTACGCCCTTTAAACGGCGCTTCCGCCATAAACGCTGCAATGGCAGCGCCTTTATTAATTCCTGCTGGTTTAATCTCGACCACACATTTACCGGGCTGTAACGCCAGCTCCGGATGGGCTTCCGCCACGCTTCTTGCTACCGAAAAGATCGCCGCCTCATGGTGAGGCGCCTGACGGTAGTGCAGCGCAAAGGCCATGCCTTTGGCTTCCAGTTCCGTACCGGGAAGCAGTTCCAGAGCAGAAGAGAGTTGCGCATGCAGCGCCTGAACCAGCGTATCGGGGAGTGAAACTATATGCAGTTGATCATGGATATCGCGGCGCTCCGCTCCGTGCACACCGGCCAGCGGAAAGTGATAAGGACTGGCGAGCACATCCAGCTCGGCCATTGAGCGCCCTGAAATCAATGCCAGTGCCCCCTCGTTCTGTCGGGAGAGCTGCTGCAAATTCTCTAACACCAGATCCGGTACAACGACGTCGTCAGGATGCGGTTCAATTCCGGCGAGCGTCCCGTCGAGGTCAAAAAAGAAAGCAAATTTTCCGGGCAGTACAGGCGGTGCGGTTAACAAGTCAGCCACCCTAATCCTCCTTACAGTGAACAAAACAGCCATGTAAGTATAGACAGTGTGACGGCGCTCGCCATTTAGCAACGGGCCCGTCAGCATAACTGGCGGGCCGGTCAGTGGGTCAACTATGGTTAATAGTTGAGCAGATAAGTGGCTAAAAATAAATCAGACGGTACGCTTAGCTTTTTGCTTGTAACGGTCGAAGATCACTGCTGCCAGCAGGATCAGGCCGCGTACAACGTACTGAGAGAACGGAGAAATATTAAGCAGGTTCATGGCGTTCTCCACGGTCCCCAGAATCAGGATCCCCGCCACCACATATGAGATTTTTCCGATGCCGCCCTTGAGGGATACGCCCCCCAATACGCAGGCTGAAATGACAATCAGCTCATAACCGATAGAGGTCATTGGCTGGCCGCTGGTCATACGCGACGCCAGAATAATCCCCGCCGCTGCCGACACCAGCCCGGAAAGCACAAAGATAATGATCTTGGTCCGTACGACCGGGACACCCGCCAGACGCGCCGCTTCCTCGTTCCCGCCAATCGCCAGGGTATTACGACCAAAGGTGGTGCGGTTAAGCAGGAAACCAAACAGGATCAGACAGGCTACCGTCAGCCAGATAGGCGCAGGCAAGCCCAGCCAGTTGGCATAGCCCAGCGTAAAGAAGCGCTCGTCTTCAATCCCCACCGCCTTACCGTCGGAGATGATATAGGCCAGACCGCGCACGATTTGCATGGTCGCAAGCGTCGTGATCAGGGCGTTAATCTTCAGGCGCGCAATCACAAAGCCGTTCACCAGACCGCTCAGCACGCCGAGCATCAGCCCCGCCAGCACGCCGATCCACAGGCTTTCGGTCATATTGATCACCACGGCAGTGGTGACCCCGGCACAGGCAATCACCGAGGCGACCGACAGGTCAAAATCGCCGGAGGCCAGGCAGAATAGCATTCCGCAGGCCACCATGCCGGACATGGAGATGGCCAGCCCCAGCCCCTTCATGTTGATGAAGGTCGCGAAGTTTGGCACAAAAATCGCGCACGCAACGAACAGGGCGGCAAAAACCACCAACATGCCGTACTGGTCCCAGATGCGGCCAAAACTGAAAGCCGACTTCGGCGCTCCGGATGTAGTAACAGAGGACATCATTGACTCCTTACTCAGGCGACAGCCTGGCTAACTTTAGGCATGGCGAGACTCAACGCCTGTTGTTCATTCGCCTGTTCATGCAGCAATTCACCGGCAATTTCGCCTTCACGCATCACTACAATGCGGTCGGCGACGCCCAGCACCTCGGGCAGATCGCTGGAGGCGAACAGCACCGCCACGCCGCGTTTTGCCAGCTCATAGATGACGTTATAGATTTCGTGTTTCGCCCCCACGTCGATACCGCGCGTTGGTTCATCCAGCAAAATGACCTTCATGTCTTCCGACAGCCAGCGCCCCAGAATGGCTTTTTGCTGGTTGCCGCCGGACAAATTCATGATCAGCTGTTCAGCCCCGGGAGTTTTGATGTTCAGCGAACGGATATGGTGATCAGCGTTGCTCGCCTCCCAGCCGTCGTTAATCAGACATCCCGCGCGGATGAACTTGCGCCGGGCAGAGATGTTGATGTTGTCGCGCACCGAGTGCACTGGAATAATGCCTTCGGCCTTTCGATCCTCCGGACAGAGCATGATGCCCGCGTTAATCGCCTGCGCAGGCTTCTGTATATCGACCTTTTTCCCGTCGACGAAGACCTGGCCCTGGGTAATGCGCGTACCGCCAAACAGCCCTTTCATCAGCTCGCTGCGCCCTGCCCCGACAAGGCCAAACAGCCCGACGATTTCGCCGCTGCGCACCGAGAGTGAAATAGGTGTGCGCACGCCTGGGGCTTTAACGCTATCCAGACGCAGACGCTCAGGGCCGTACTCGCGCGGCTTCCAGTGGTAAATATCCCCGAGATCGCGCCCGACCATCGCCTGCACCAGCTGGTCATGATTGACCTGCTGCATATCGGTGAAGGTGCGCACGTAGCGGCCATCCTTAAACACGGTAATGGCATCGCTTAAGGCAAAAATCTCTTCCATACGGTGGGAGACGTACAGAATGATGCGGCCCTCTTTGCGCAGCTCGCGGATCACGCGAAAGAGGTTTTCAATTTCACGCGCCGAGAGCGAGCTGGTTGGCTCGTCAAAAGCGATGATCTTGGCGTTACGCGCCAGCGCTTTGGCAATTTCCACCATCTGCCACTGGCCGATGGAGAGATACTTAAGGGGCGTTTGCGGATCGACATCCAGCCCAAGGTGCCTGAGCTGCAAGCCCGCTTCATAGTTGAGCAGCGAGCGGTTGACCACGCCGCTTTTATGCGGAAGCTGGCCCAGGTAGATGTTCTCCGCCACGGTCATTTCAGGAATGAGATGCAGCTCCTGATAGATGATGGCGACGCCCGCGTTTAACGCTGCCGTGGTATCGGCAAAGGCCACCTCTTCGCCGCGAATGGCCAGCGTGCCGGTGGTGGGCGTGTAGTTGCCGCTGAGAATTTTTAGCAGCGTGGATTTTCCCGCGCCGTTCTCCCCCATCAGGGCATGAACCTGGCCGGCATAGCAGTCGAAGCTGATATCGGTCAGCGCGTTTACGCCGGGGAATGTTTTACCGATGCTGCGGAAAGAGAGATACGGATCAGACTGTTGCATAACGACTCCGTGATTCCTGTAGTGTGTACGTCAGGCCCCTCACGGCGTGTGAGGGGCGCAATCACAGCGTATTACTTACCGCCCAGTCCTTTTTTCGCCAGCTCCTCTTTGAAATTATCGCGGGTGATCAGCACCACATCGGTTACTTCGGTGAATTTCGGCGGCTCAACCCCCTTGGTCACCCAGTTGTAAAGCATTTCGCTGGATTTATAGCCGTGGACATCCGGGCTTGGCAGCAGAGAGCCGTAGAAGCCGGTCGCCTGCGCTTTAGACAGTTCGCTCACGGCGTCCACGCCGTTGATGCCGATCCCAATAATGTCCGGTGCTTTAAAACCCTGGCCTTCCGTTGCACGCACGCCGCCCAGCACGGTGTTATCGTTCATCCCCACCACCAGCCAGTGTTTCACCTCCGGATGCTGGACGAGCATAGAGTTCGCCGCATCAAAGGCGCCCGGGATATCGTTGGATTTGGTCGGGACTTTGTAGATTTGTTTTTCCGGGAAGCCAGCCGCTTTTAGCGCGTCCATGGAGCCCGTGGTGCGACGACGGGCGGTATCCAGCTCGTCAGCGGTAATCGCCATCACGGCGGTCTCTTTTACATCCCAGCCGCGTTTTTGCATCTCTTTATAGAGCTCCTGGCCCTGACGCTCGCCGATTTTGGTGGCCGCCATCATCACCAGCGGAACGGTATCCATCGGTTTGCCTTTGGCATTCACGAACTGATCGTCCACCGCAATCACTTTCATGTCATAACCGCGCGCTTTCGCGGCAATCGCTGAACCCAGCTTTGGATCCGGCGTACAGATAACGAAACCTTTCGCGCCGCTCGCCGCCAGGCTATCAATGGCGTTAAGCGTTTTCTCGCCGTCAGGTACGGCGATTTTAATTACCTCAAATCCCAAATCTTTTCCGGCTTTATCAGCAAATTTCCATTCGGTCTGGAACCACGGTTCTTCCGGCTGTTTAACCAGAAAACCGAGCTTTAAATTTTCAGCGATAGCGGATTGTGACATAACGGCAGCCAGGCCGATGGCCGCCAGCGCTTTAGTAAATTTGTGCATGGTAAACTCCAGCTTTAGCATTCTTATCTGTAGGGAATAATGGCGAACAATTTATTTAATCGGACTTAAAACAAGGCATTAGCGCTTACCTCGTCATAAGCGTTATTGCTGGTGATAGTTTTAGCGGGAAATTAATCATCCATAAGAGAGCGACATCACACCGCAGAATTACAGTAATTGCGTACATAAATTCAGCGAAAAATGACATAAAAAAGGACGTAATTGTCCTACAAATGGAAAGGAGTTAAGCAGGATTATCCATAAGGTCAGCTAAGAAATCCCTGTAACCCGGACGCCTTAGCGTCCGGCAGAAAATTTACCAGCGGTAATAGATGTGTTCAGCATGATCGCGCACGGGGGCATCGTCGCCCAACAGACGCGCAGAGAGCGTCAGCGCAAAGTCAAAAGCGTGCCCCAGCCCCTTGCCGCTGATGAGGTTGTTATCCTCCACCACCGGCGCATCCACATATACTCCATCATCAACGGTCTGCCAAAGATCGCCGGAACAGACGTAGCGCCGCCCCTTCAGTAGCCCGTTTGCGCCCAGCACCCGCGCAGCCGCAGAGCAGATCGGGCAGATGAGTTTGCCGTGCTCGTCATGCGCGGAAACAAAGCGGATCACCTCCTGGTTAGCCGCAAGATTGATACTCCCCTGCGGCCCACCGGGTAACACGACCGCGTCATACAGCCTATTAATACGTTCCGTTAATGTACTGTCAGCCACCATGGGGATATTGTGGTAACTCACTACCGCACGGGACTCCGCGCAGGCCAGCGTTTCCACCTCAATCTGCAAGCGACGCAGGATATCAACTGTGATAATCGCTTCTGCTTCTTCAAAACCAGGTGCCAGCAGCACCGCAACTTTTGTCATCATAAACCCCTACAAGTGAAAAGATATAAAACATCGTTTCATTTTCCAGATTTGTTAGATAACAATCTTACGACGCGATCACAGAACCGTATATTGCGGGAAAATTGATTTAGCTCAAATTTGCTACAGCAGGATATATTTGCAGTTATTATTTCTGATTTAACACTTTCACAGAATTTCCCGCCACAGAAGGTTTCCTGAAACGATAAAAATGGGAAGAACTGATTTTAATATCATTAAAATCATATAGATAAAAAATATTTTATCTCGCCACCTGTTTTCTGTTCTGCGCTATATTTAAATTTGTAATGTATGGTAAACACAGCCCAACTAAGAGTTTTCTTAATTCCAAGAGAAGCGTATGCTTATTTAAATCGAACACAGGACGTGAATTTTCGAGTTTGTTTACCTTGCAGAAATCTTTTTCTGTTATTCAATCGTCAGTACCTGCCGGGTCAGGTTTAGTAGCGGACATCAAGTCCCACAGTCAATAAGGATATGAGTATGACTACCCAAACGATGATGCAAAAACTGAATGCCCAGATGAACCTGGAGTTTTATGCTTCAAATCTGCATCTGCATTTGAGCGCCTGGTGTTCCAGAAAAAGCCTCAACGGCACTGCCACCTTCTTTCGTACTCAGGCGCAAAGTAACGTCACGCACATGATGCGTGTCTTTAACTTTTTGAAAGCCATCGGCGCCAATCCCACAGTCAAAGAGCTTGAAACGATTGAAGATAATTACTCCTCTCTGGAGGAACTGTTCCAGAAAACGCTTGAAGAGTATGAGCAACGCTGTACAAAGCTGAACAAGCTGGCCGATGAAGCCAAAGCGCAACAGGACATCATTACCCTCAAGTTTTTACGTGATATGGACAGAGAGCAGCAGCAGGATGGCATGCTGCTGAAAACGCTCGCAGACGAAATCCGCAACGCGAAACGCGCGGGGATCTGTCTGGAGCAGACGGACCGCCATCTTCTCGACATAGCTACCGTGCAACACCACTAAGTCCCTTCACCCGCTCCCGTCAGGGAGTGGGTGCCAACTCCCTGCTTTTGCTGACATTTAACAAATCAGATCTTGCTCCCAATGAATAACCACACATCGTGTAATGATTTGTTTAATTACATTCATTAACGAGGGAGCATCATGATCACCATTGAGTTTATTGTCATTATCCTCTGCCTGCTGGTAGGTACCCGCTTCGGCGGGATGGGCCTGGGGCTGATAAGCGGCATCGGCCTGTTTATTTTGAGTTTTGTCTTTGGTCTGCAACCCGGTAAACCGCCGGTTGACGTGATGCTCACGATCCTCGCCGTCATCGGCTGCGCGGCAACACTACAGACCGCCGGTGGCCTGAACGTGATGATGCAATTCGCAGAGCGCCTGCTGCGAAAACATCCCCAGCACATCACCCTTCTCGCGCCGTTTACCACCTGGATGTTGACCTTTCTCTGCGGGACCGGCCACGTCGTCTACACTATGTTTCCCATTATCGCGGATATCGCCCTGAAAAAAGGCATTCGCCCGGAACGGCCGATGGCGGTGGCCTCGGTGGCCTCACAGATGGCGATCACCGCCTCCCCCGTTTCCGTGGCCGTCGTTTCGCTGGTCTCAATTCTGGGTGCGCAGCACGGTATCGGCCACGCGTGGGGGATCCTCGAAATCCTCGCCGTTTCCGTACCGGCCTCACTGTCTGGCGTCGCCATTGCGGCACTGTGGAGCCTGCGCCGGGGGAAAAACCTCGCAGACGATCCTGAATTTCAGGAAAAGCTGAAAGATCCGAAACAGCGTGAGTTTATCTATGGGGGAACGGAGACGTTGATGGATCAGCGTTTCCCTAAACAGGCCTACTGGTCAACGTGGATCTTCTTCGCCGGGATTGCGGTTGTGGTCCTGCTGGGTGCGTTGCCCGAGTTGCGTCCGGCGTTTGAGATCAAAGGCAAAATGACGGCCCTGTCGATGAACCTTGTCATTCAAATGATGATGCTTATTGCCGGGGCCATCATGCTGATGACCTGTAAGGTTAATGCGTCGGCCATTTCAAACGGAGCGGTATTTAAGGCGGGGATGGTCGCCATCTTCTCGGTGTTTGGCGTGGCATGGATGAGCGATACCTTTTTCCAGGCGCATCTCGACGAACTGAAAATGGCACTGGAGGGGGTAGTGAAGAGTCATCCCTGGACGTATGCCATCGTGTTGTTTCTGGTGTCGAAACTGGTCAACAGCCAGGCCGCGGCCTTAACCGCAGTCGCCCCGATGGGGTTGATGTTAGGCATCGATCCGAAAATGCTGGTGGCCTTCTTCCCGGCCTCCTACGGCTACTTTGTGCTGCCCACCTATCCGAGCGATCTGGCCTGTATTGGATTCGATCGCTCCGGCACCACCCGCATCGGTAAATTCATCATCAACCACAGCTTTATTCTGCCGGGTCTGATTGGCGTCAGCTGTGCCTGCGTGGTGAGCTATCTGCTGGTGCAGACGTTCTTTTGAGCCTTCTGTGGGCGACAGACTCTGTCGCCCTTCGACGTAAAATCAGAAAACGGTTTCTAATTTTAAAACATCGGTTTATTTTAATGTGACTCACCCTGCGGCGTGAAGCGCAGTTCAATCAGCGCGATCGCTTTCTGGATCGCGCGGAGCGTAACCGGGTCCGCCGCAGCAGGATGATTGGTGAAATCGATGTTTTTTAGCTGGGTCGACATCTTTTCGCGTACCTCAACCGGCGCGATAACGTCAATCACATCAAGGATTTGTTTGATAACCAGCTGGCAGGCGACGACGTCAGATACCAGTTCCTGATCGGCGCTCAGGTTTTGTGACATGGGGTTCTCCTTATTCAAAGGCCGCCATAGTAGCAAAACAGACGCCCTTCCATCTCCCTCTCGTCGTCCGCAGACATAAAAAAACCTGCCGAAGCAGGTTTTTTTATCAGAACATCGCACCCGGTGGGACGTCTTTAAACGTTGTGCAGTAGTTAGCCCACATGCTTTTCAGGATTTTGCGCAGTTTCATTATGTTGCTCCAGTAACGTGTTATGCAGGTGTTATTATCAATACGCTTATAATATGACCGCCATCACAAAAATCAACCATTTTGTGACCTGCATCACGGTTAATAAACCCTCAGTGCTGCCAGTTTGTTAAAAAAAGGCATGATAAATCCGCAGGTTACAGACTTATAAATTCCAGTAAATTTTTATAAAATTTTTTGAGCGGGCAGGAAGAGAATGAGTGAAAACGTATCCGGCAAAGAGAGCCATGGATTATCGCCTGCGGCACTGCTGGTGGCCGGTGCTTTCTTTATGGAGTTTCTGGACGGGACGGTGATCGCCACCGCATTGCCGGATATGGCAAAAAGCTTTGGCATACAGGCCGTGGATCTGAATATCGGCATCAGCGCCTACCTGATCACCCTTGCCGTGCTGATCCCCGCCAGCGGCTGGATCGCCGACCGTTTCGGCGCGCGAAAAATATTTGCCCTCGCGCTGGCGATCTTCACGCTGGCCTCGGTATTTTGCGGCCTGTCCACCACGCTCGAGGAGTTTGTCGCAATGCGCGTCTTCCAGGGCATGGGTGGCGCGCTGATGGTGCCTGTGGGTCGCCTGGCCGTGTTACGTACAACGCCAAAGCATCAGCTCATCACGGCAATCGCCACCCTGACGTGGCCTGCGCTGGTCGCGCCGATCATCGGCCCGCCGCTGGGCGGGTTCATTACAAGCTATGCCGACTGGCGCTGGATCTTCTTTATTAACGTGCCGCTGGGGATAATCGCCATTTTGCTGGCACTGCGAATCATTCCAGACCTGCATGAAGATACGCGCCGACCGTTTGATTTACCGGGTTTTGTGGTCACCACCCTTGCCATGGTGAGCCTGGTTTATGCGATGGAGTTGATGGGCGCAGAGCCTCTGCGGATAGAATTAACTGCCACGCTGTTTATCGTCGGTGTCGTCGCGTTGAGCCTGGCGCTTCGCCACTTTAAGCGGGCAACCTGGCCGATGATCAGGCTCGATGCGATGCAAGTGCCGACGTTTCGCGTCACCCTGTACGGCGGATCGCTGTTTCGCGCCTCCATCAGCGCGGTTCCGTTCCTGTTACCGCTGATGTTCCAGGTCGGCTTTGGCATGGACGCGTTCCATTCTGGCCTGCTGGTGCTGGCCGTTTTCGTAGGCAATCTCACCATTAAACCGGCGACGACGCCCCTGATCCGCAGCCTGGGGTTTAAGCGGCTGTTGCTGATTAACGGTTCACTGAATGTCCTGGCGCTGCTGGCCTGCGCCTTTCTTACGCCGCAGACTCCTGTGTGGCTCGTCATGCTGATCCTCTATCTGGGTGGCGTTTTTCGTTCGATCCAGTTTACAGCCATCAGTACGCTGGCCTTTGCGGATGTACCCTCTGCGCAGATGAGCTATGCCAATACGCTGTTTTCAACCGCAACGCAGCTTGCCGTGGGACTTGGGATCACGCTCGGGGCAATTGGTATTCGTATCGGGGAAAAAGTCAGTGAGACGATGGGGATTGCCGGCATGCCGGGAATGAGCTTCCGGCTGGCATTTGTGGCGATCGCGCTGATCTGCCTGGTGGGAATGGTTGACACGCTGCGTCTGACCAAAAATGCAGGCAGCACGGTATCATCGAAAAAGTAAGGCTCTGTGCCGGGCGGCAACGCACCGCCCGGCAAAGGAAATCAGCCAACAATACCGCGTACGAAGGCTTCGATCTCTTTGTCCTGGCAGTTCTCGAAGAAGCACTGCTGGAAGCGCTGGCCTGAGACGGCGGTTTTAACCAGCTCAGGATCGATTGCACGCAGGGTATCCAGATAGTTTTCTTTTACCACCGCCGCTTTCACCTGGTTCAGAATACCGGCGTTACGCACCTGCGGCTCCTTACGCTCTGGTGGATAGCCTTCGCCATTGCGTCCGGTAAACGCTTTCTCAAAGATAAAGCGTACGTTCAGTTCTGCCCCCCAGCCGAAGCCCTTCGCAAACGGCAGAGAAAGCGCGTTACCGTTGTTGATTTGCGCGAACAGGAAAGCATCCGCAGGATCGATGCAGTAACCGCAAATCACACCCGGATGGATGTTCAGGGACATTAACGCGCCCTGCCCGGTACCGCAGCCGGTGACAACAAAATCAACGGCTTTTGCGTTAAGCAGAATGCTCGCCATGATGCCCAGGTGAATATAAGTGAGATGATGATCGTTCTCATCACTCATACCGACGTTATAGACCGGGAAACCTTTCTCATCAGCAACGGCTTTCAGCTCATTAAGGATGATGGGATTCTTAGCGGCCTGGCTGTTTTCCATCATCAGTGCAATTTTCATCTTGTCTCTCCTGAATGCATGGCGGGCGATCCCGCTGTGGCTACCTTTTCAACATAACCTTACTATCAAACAAACGCACTTTCAAATTAAGTGAAAACTTGTTTTAAAAAACAAAGATGCGCTCACAATTTCGCGCGGTGGCCCGGCTCGTTGTAGAGTGAAAGGGCAGATCCTCCGGCTATTCCGGCCATTGTGTCCCGTCGCGTTGGTTACAATGGCGTATTTCCCGTCACGCAGAGTGAAACATGAAACGTGTAATCATAGCCGGAACGATCCTGTTGCTCGCCGGGTGCAGCATCAACCGTCAGGCAGAAGTCAGTAGTACGGATGCCCCAAACGGAATTGTGCGCCTCGACTATGGCCAGACCATGCTGCAAAACGCCTGGTCTGATGACTATGTTAATAACGGTACGGCAACAAAGGCCTGCCAACGTATGGGCTACGCCTCCGCGTCAGCCTACGGGCAGCCGATTAAAACCTGCACCCTGATCAGCGGTTCACTCTGTCTGAACGAAAGTGTGACCATTCAGTATAAATGTCAGGGATATGCCGTTACCTCTTCCAGCCAGAATCCGTGGTATTAACCGCGACTGCCAGTCACGCTGGCAGTTTATTTAATAAGAACAAAAACAATTCTCATTAATAAATACAAATGGCGGCAATGCGTTTTATTCCCATTCGTATTTTTAATAAATAAATATTTATTTTACTTTTTGCAAATAATTAAATAACAAATTATAGTGTCGCTCATCGTGAACCAGAATTAATAAACCGGAGCTGCACCATGTTAAAAACTGAAATGATCGACAAGCTCAATGCGCAAATGAATCTTGAGCTATTTTCTTCCCTGCTTTATCAGCAGATGAGCGCCTGGTGCAGCTATCACAGCTTTGAAGGGGCTGCCGCCTTCCTGCGTCGTCATGCCCAGGAAGAGATGACGCACATGCAGCGTCTGTTTGATTACCTGACGGACACCGGCAGCCTGCCGCGCATTGATAACGTGGTATCGCCTTTCGCCGAGTACGGCTCTCTTGATGAACTGTTCCGTGCCACCTATGAGCACGAACAGCTGATCACCCAGAAAATAAATGAATTGGCTCATGCCGCCATGACCAGTCAGGATTATCCAACCTTTAATTTCCTTCAGTGGTATGTGGCTGAACAGCACGAAGAAGAGAAGCTGTTTAAATCCGTGCTGGATAAATTATCTCTGGCAGGTAAATCCGGGGAAGGTCTGTACTTCATTGATAAAGAGCTGTCGACGCTCGACACGCAGAATTAATAGAAAAGCGGTGCTGAGTTTTCAGCACCGCTTTATTCAATGTCGGCAAATTTTACTTTCGTGCGTGGAAAATCCGTCTGCTGCCGGAATGAATTTTCCGCGCGCCGCCAGAAACGCCACCAGCTCCGCGGCTGTCATTTCCGAAGCTGAACAGGTATGGAAACGCGCCGCTTCGCCAAAGCGGGCATGTATCGCCTCAACCAGACTCTCCTTCGTATAACGCTCACCTGACTCAATCATCATATTCAGCACGTCGTGTCCGTGAATTGACATCATTACCTCTCGCAAATAAAAAGCAGACTAAATGCTCCCTCCACGACACGCTTTGCGCTGGCGCAGGTTCCCCCTTTCTTTTTGTAAATTAATCATTACACCCTATGTAACGGTGATTTGACGAGATGGTGCTTTTCCCTTACTCTGCGCCGCAGAATGAGTCGCGGTATGGAAGCGTTGTAGAGGCAAGCGTGAAGAACAGAACTCTGGGAAGTATTTTTATCGTCGCCGGAACGACAATTGGCGCAGGAATGTTGGCCATGCCGTTGGCTGCCGCCGGCGTCGGGTTTGGGGTTACCGTAGTGCTGCTGGGCGGTCTTTGGGCCCTGATGTGTTACACCGCGCTATTATTGCTGGAGGTTTATCAACATGTCCCTGCCGATACCGGCTTAGGCTCCCTGGCTGCACGCTATCTTGGACGCTACGGGCAGTGGATCACCGGTTTCAGCATGATGTTCCTGATGTACGCGCTGACCGCCGCCTACATCAGCGGCGCCGGGGAGCTAATTGCGTCAAGTATCAATGACGGCTTCGGTGCGTCGCTTTCACCGGAAACAGGCGCCATTGTCTTTACGCTGATCGGTGGCGGTGTGGTTTGTGCGGGCACGTCGCTGGTCGATCTGTTTAACCGTTTTTTGTTCAGCGCCAAAATTCTCTTCCTTGTTGTGATGCTGGTGCTGCTGGCACCGCATGTGCACAAGGTTAACCTGCTCTCCCTCCCGCTGGAGAAAGGTCTGGCGCTTTCGGCCATCCCGGTGATTTTCACCTCTTTCGGTTTTCATGGCAGCGTGCCGAGCATCGTGAGCTATATGAACGGGGATATTCGCAAGCTGCGCCGCGTCTTTGTGATCGGCAGCGCCATTCCGTTGATTGCTTACCTGTTCTGGCAGCTGGTGACGCTGGGCAGTATTGATTCCACCACCTTTATCGGCCTGATGGCAGAGCATTCTGGTCTGAATGGATTCCTGGTTGCCCTGCGTAACGTGGTGGCCTCTTCACACGTGGAGCTGGCGGTACATCTGTTTGCAGACCTGGCGCTGGCAACCTCCTTCCTCGGCGTAGCGCTTGGCCTGTTTGACTATATGGCGGATCTGTTCCAGCGTCGCAATACCGTTGCCGGACGCTTACAGACGGGGGCGATGACCTTCCTGCCGCCGCTGGCCTTCGCGCTCTTTTATCCGCGCGGGTTTGTGATGGCGCTAGGATATGCTGGCGTGGCGTTATCGGTACTGGCCCTGCTGCTGCCTTCCCTGCTGGCGTGGAAGAGCCGCCAGCAACATCCGCAGCAAGGATACCGCGTGGCGGGTGGTAAGCCGCTGCTGTGCGTGGTGTTTGGTTGTGGGGTGGTGATTATTCTGGTGCAGATTTTGATTGCAGCGGGGATGCTGCCGGAAGTGGGATAAAAAAAGGGGCTATGAATAGCCCCTTTTTTCAGTGCAGACAGCAACTCTTAAACTTCTTACCGCTCCCGCACGGACACGGATCGTTACGTCCCACCTTCGACCCGTTCACGATCGGCTTTTTCGCTTCCGGCTGCTGCGGATTAGCCACCCAGTAGTTGTACAAACGCAGCGCCGCAGGCTGAATGCTCTCGATGCTGGCCATATACTCCTCTTCGGTCAGCGCTTCCAGCTTCTCGCTGTGCTCTTCCGTTCCGTGCAGGGCAATCACCGCCAGATCCGCTTCCAGCGCTTCCGGCAGGGATGACCAGTCCGTCAGCGCCACGCCGCGCATGTAGCCATAGCACCACTCTTCCACTACGGTATAGCTCTGACCGTCAACGTCGTTATAGCCAAACAGCGGTTCAAACTGATCCGGGTATTCGCTCAGGCGCTCGGCAATATCGTTCATGTGCTTAAAGCAGAGATCGATAAAACGGTTCATCTCACGATCGTTTTTCCAGCGCGGAATATACTTCTCGCCACCCCATACCGCCACCAGCCAGGTGTCGGGCTCCACCACAACGGGACCGGAAAGTACTGCGGTAAGCATGCCGTCCAGTTCGGACACGTCAATCACGGATGCATCGTCGTGTCCGTAAGAGATTAATGTCTCTTCCAGCCACGCCATCTCGCTTTCATTTAATGGGCCTTCAGCCATTGCTGATACTCCTGATAAAAAAAACGATCCTGACATATATCGCCGCGCATGCCTATCTGAAGTTTAGGTCTTTATTGCTGCAAAAACGTGCAAATCGTGACCGTTGCACAACTTATGGGCTTTGTTGTTAAGGAGATGTGATCTCCGCTGTAAATTCATCTCATCCCGCAAAGGCGCATAAAACGGCGCTCTATACTCAACGTGTTGTGACCCGGTCAAGGGATTAACCATTCTGGCAACCTTTTTGCTTAATGTTCTGCGCGCTTCGCGGTGCGTGGGATCCTCGCCGTATTAAGCACGAGATTGCTTCTAAAGTGCATTTTGTTCTCGCTCTTGTTTTTGGATTTACGATGCCATCAGGCGTTCGGGTTTATACCTGGTGCAAAAACCTCTTTGCTAAGGAACATAATAATGTCGCTGAAATTTACCAAAACTCCCCTCTCCCTGTTGCTGGCCGGTTGTCTGGTGACGGCCTTTTCTGCACAGGCCGATATCGTGATCGGCGTGGCCGGGCCGTTCACAGGCCCGAACGCAACCTATGGCGATCAATACTGGCATGGCGCTACGCAGGCGGCGGAAGACATTAACGCCGCTGGCGGGATCAACGGTGAGAAAATCAAACTGGTTCAGGGCGATGACGCCTGCGAACCCAAACAGGCCGTTGCCGTCGCCAACCGCTTAGTCGATCAGGATAAAGTGAAAGCGGTCGTCGGCCACTTCTGCTCCTCGTCGACCATGCCCGCCTCCGAGGTCTATAGCGATGCCGGGATCCTCTCCATCACCCCCGGCTCAACGAACCCGCTTATTACCGAGCGGGGCATGAGCGATATGTTCCGCATGTGCGGACGTGACGACCAGCAGGGCCAGGTCGCCAGCGATTTTATTCTTGATAAGCTTAAAGCCAAACGGGTCGTCATCATCCACGATAAAGACACCTACGGTCAGGGGCTGGCGGACGCCACTAAAGCGGCGCTGGCGAAACGCGGCGTTAAGGATGTGATGTACGAAGGGTTGTCCCGCGGGGAGAAAGACTTTAACGCGCTGGTGACCAAAATTGGCGCACAAAAACCAGACGTGGTGTTCTTCGGGGGCTGTCACCCGGAAGCGGGCCCGCTGGTTCGCCAGATGCGTGAACAGGGCGTGCAGGCGAAGTTCTTCTCGGGAGACTGTATCGTCAATGAAGAGATGGTCACCGCCGCCGGTGGGGCGCAGTACACCAACGGTATTTACATGACCTTCGGTAAAGACCCGCGCCTGATCCCGGACGGAAAAGCCGTCATCGAGAAATTCCGCGCCGGTAAATTTGAACCAGAAGGATACACCCTCTACGCCTACGCGTCTGTGCAGGCTATCGCAGCGGCATTCAAGGCCACGAAAGGGACGGATTCCGCAAAAGCCAGCGAGTGGCTGAAGGCCAACCCTGTCGACACGGTGATGGGTAAAAAAGCCTGGGACAGCAAAGGTGACCTCAAAGTGTCTGACTACGTGGTCTACCAGTGGGACGACAAAGGCAAATATAAAGAAGTGCCATAACGGGACGGAATCTGCTCAACGCCGGCAGGTCTGACTGTCGGCGTAACCCTTTATTCAGGTGCGCGACCATGAGTACATTCTTCCTGCAACAATTAATTAATGGCTTAACGCTGGGTTCGGTCTATGGTCTTATCGCCATCGGCTACACCATGGTGTACGGCATCATCGGTATGATCAATTTCGCCCACGGCGAAGTGTATATGATCTCCGCCTATCTCTCGGCCATTGGCCTGGCCCTGCTGGCGTTTTTTGGACTCCACTCCTTTCCGCTGCTGATCCTGGGAACCCTGGTTTTCACCATCGTGGTCACCGGCGTTTATGGCTGGACGATTGAGCGCATCGCCTATAAGCCGCTACGCAATTCGACGCGTCTGGCGCCGCTGATTTCGGCCATCGGGATGTCGTTGATACTGCAAAACTACGTCCAGCTCAGCCAGGGCCCACGGCAGCAGGGCGTACCGACCATGCTGGATGGCGTGCTGCGTTTTCACCTCGGCGAAGGGTTTGTCCAGATAACCTATACCAAAGTCTTTATTCTCATCGCCTCGTTCGCGGGCATGCTGGTGCTGACCTGGATTATCAACCGTACCCGCTTAGGGCGCATGTGCCGTGCGGTGCAGCAGGATCGTAAGATGGCCTCCATTTTGGGTATCAACACCGACAGAATTATTTCGTTGGTGTTTGTTATCGGCGCAGCCATGGCCGGGCTGGCGGGCGTGCTGATCACCATGAATTACGGCACCTTTGATTTTTACGTCGGGTTCGTTATCGGCATCAAGGCCTTTACGGCGGCGGTGCTGGGCGGCATCGGCTCTCTGCCCGGTGCGATGCTTGGCGGGCTGATTCTGGGCGTCGCAGAAGCGCAATTCTCCGGGATGGTGAACTCGGATTATAAAGACGTGTTCTCGTTTGGATTGCTGGTATTAATCCTGATCTTCCGTCCTCAGGGGCTGCTGGGCCGCCCTGTCGTGGCTAAAGTGTAAGGAACAACGCGATGACCTCTGACGGCTTTTCCCTGAAGCGCTGCATTCTGGACGCGATTTTTTCCGGAATGATCGCCCTGATTATTTTCGGCCCGATTGCGGGCGTCATACTGGATGGTTACAGCTTTACCTTTGACGGCCAGCGGCTGGCGTGGATTGTAGGCACGGTGATGGTGGGACGCTTTTTGCTGAGCGCCTTTTCAGCTACGGCGGCCGGAAGACGTTTACAGGCGCGGTTTGAATCTGACAATGCGGGGGTGTATGTCCGGCCACCGGCGTATAAAAGCCGCATGCGCTGGATCATTCCGCTGATTGTCACGCTGGCGATCTGCTTCCCGTTTGTGGCCACAAAATACGTTCTGACGGTCGCTATACTCGGACTGATCTACGTCCTGCTCGGTCTTGGGCTGAACATTGTCGTTGGCCTGGCAGGGTTGCTGGATCTGGGTTATGTCGCCTTCTATGCCATCGGCGCTTACGGACTGGCGCTCGGGTATCAGTATCTGGGGCTTGGGTTCTGGAGCATGCTGCCGCTGGCGGCGCTAATGGCTGCGGGCGCGGGCGCCCTGCTCGGCTTTCCGGTGTTGCGCATGCACGGGGATTATCTCGCCATCGTCACGCTCGGGTTTGGCGAGATCATCCGTCTGGTGCTGAACAACTGGCTTACCTTCACCGGCGGGCCTAACGGCGTTTCAGCCCCTGCCCCGACCTTTTTTGGCCTGGAGTTTGGCCGACGCGCCAAAGAAGGCGGCGTCCCTTTCCACGAGTTCTTCGGCCTGACCTATAACCCCAACATGAAGTTTATTTTCATCTATGCGGTACTGTTCCTGGTAGTCATGCTGGTGCTGTACATTAAACACCGGCTGACCCGAATGCCCATTGGACGCGCGTGGGAAGCGCTCCGTGAGGATGAGATTGCCTGCCGTTCCATGGGGCTGAATCACGTTCTGGTCAAACTCTCGGCCTTCACCCTGGGCGCATCGACGGCAGGTATCGCCGGGGTGTTTTTTGCCACCTGGCAGGGGTTTGTTAACCCCACCTCTTTCACCTTTTTTGAATCGGCCCTCATCCTCGCGATTGTGGTCCTGGGCGGGATGGGCTCCACCGTCGGCGTCGTACTGGCCGCCTTTGTGCTGACCGTCACGCCGGAACTGCTGCGCAGCTTTGCGGAATACCGCGTGCTGCTGTTTGGCATGCTGATGGTGGTGATGATGATCTGGCGTCCTCGCGGTCTGATCCGCATCAACCGCAGCGGATTTGCCGTGCGTAAAGGAGTGGCGCCATGAACGCAACGATTTTGCGTGTAGAACATCTGATGATGCACTTCGGCGGGATCAAGGCCTTAAACGACGTCAATCTTGAGGTGCAGCGCGGCTCTATTACTGCACTCATTGGGCCTAACGGCGCGGGAAAAACAACCGTCTTTAACTGCCTGACCGGTTTCTACCGGGCCTCCGGCGGCAACATTCTGTTCAATGCACGAAATAAAACTACCAATGTCATTCAGGTGCTCGGCCAGAAACTCCAGCCGGGCGACTGGCTCAGCCCGGCGCAGCTTGGTCAACGCCTGTTCTATAAGATGTTTGGCGGCACGCATCTGGTGAACCGCGCGGGTCTTGCGCGCACGTTTCAGAACATCCGCCTGTTCCGCGAGATGTCCGTTGTGGAAAACCTGCTGGTGGCACAGCACATGCGCGTCAATCGCAATCTGCTGGCGGGGGTGCTGAACACCCCTGCGTATCGTCGGGCAGAGAACGAGGCGCTGGACCGGGCGTTTTACTGGCTGGAGGTGGTGGATCTGGTAGATTGCGCGAACCGTCTGGCCGGGGAAATGTCCTATGGCCAGCAACGACGCCTCGAAATCGCCCGCGCCATGTGCACCGGCCCGGAGATGATTTGTCTCGATGAACCTGCTGCCGGCCTGAACCCGGTGGAGACGCACAAGCTGAGCGAGATCATCCGGTTCCTGCGCGACCACCACGACATCACGGTTTTGCTGATCGAGCATGATATGGGGATGGTGATGGGCATTTCAGATGACATCATTGTGCTCGATCACGGCGATGTGATTGCCAGAGGTAAACCGGCTGAGATCCAGCACAATGAAAAAGTGATTGCCGCGTATCTGGGCACCGACGAAACCGAGGTAAATCTGTGAGCGCACCGATGCTTCAATTTCATAATGTGGACGTTTTTTACGGGGTGATCCAGGCGTTGAAGCAGGTTTCACTTGAGGTAAACAAAGGGGAAACCGTGGCCCTGATTGGCGCTAATGGCGCGGGGAAGTCAACATTACTGATGTCTGTCTTTGGTCAGCCCCGGATCCGCAACGGGCAGATCCTCTTCTGCGGCGAGGATATCAGCCACAAATCCACCCACTATGTTGCCACCGGCGGCATCGCGCAGGCACCTGAGGGACGACGCATTTTCCCGGATATGTCTGTAGAAGAGAACCTGCTGATGGGGACAATCCCCGTCGGCAATCAGCATGCAGCTGAAGATATGCAAAGCATGTTCGACCTCTTCCCTCGCCTCAAGGAGCGGCGTAACCAGCGGGCGATGACGCTTTCCGGCGGTGAACAGCAGATGCTGGCTATTGCCCGGGCACTGATGAGCCGTCCTAAACTTCTGCTGCTGGATGAACCCAGCCTCGGCCTCGCACCAATCGTGGTTAAACAGATCTTCCAGACGCTGCGCGAACTGGCCCGTAACGGAATGACGATTTTTCTGGTCGAGCAGAATGCCCACCACGCGCTGAAGTTGTCCGACCGCGGCTATGTGATGGTTAACGGGCAGATTCGGTTAAGCGGCAGCGGCGAGGCGTTGCTAAAGGATCCGGAGGTGAGGAAGGCGTACCTGGGCGGCGTGTGAAGCCTGGAGGCTATAGTGAGAAAAACTCACAGTGATTGCCATTATTAATCGTTTTTCTGATGCGACCGCATTCAAATATCATCTTTACGACCCGCCTTTGCGCGGGTCGATAAAACGTTCAGCCGCAAACTGAATAATAATGATAAGAGGATCCGGGGCAAATATGACACTTGATGCGTTATATCAGTTAATGAAAACTGTATTACCACCTGACACCGATTCAGCCGATGATTTACAGGATTTTATGGCCATGCTTATGGCGACGAAACATCACTCAGAGGCTCTGTCACCGTTTTCGCAGCGCGTATACATGCTGTCCGTTGCCCATCGCGACCCTAAGCAAGCGGCTGCGCTGATTTCAGCCTGTCATCCTGAAGCAGGAAAGCCCCTTCCGCTGCTCGACTTCTCCGGCTGGCCGCACGTGCGCTACGCCACGTCGGGTGAATTACAGACGCCCGAGACTGAAGAATATTTTCACAGGATTTCGTCTGCCGCCACGATATTACGCGGTGCAATTATTGACGCTGAGCAGCAGAAAAACACGCCAGCATTTTATATTCTGGATAAGGTACTCAGCCTGAACAGCGCTTTGCCAGAACGCTATAAAAAGATGGCAAACATCTCTTACTCATAACGGTATTAATAAACCCGGCTTTCATCGTATTCCAGGTAATCGATATCCAGAGCCGGAACGACCGGGGTATGGTTTTGCAGCCAGCCCAGAAGGTGCTGGATGCTCTCTCTTTTGAGCGAATTTTTTGGCCAGACGAGGTAGTAACCATCTCCCGTCGCGATAGCTTCCCTGAACGGCAGGCCCAGCAGGCCGCTTTTCAGGGCATCAAGCGTGAGATGCAGGTCGGCGATAGCGATGCCGTGCCCGTTCATCGCGGCGATACTTCCCTGTTCAAGGGTATCAAACACCATGCCGCTGCTCATATCGAGCCCCGGAAACAATCCTGTTCTTCGCAGCCAGCGCCGCCAGTCACGTCTGTCCGGTGAAGGATGGATCAAATCGCATTGCGAAAGCTGCTGCCGGGCCGGTTCGATAAGCGATGGGGTGCAAACCGGGATAAGCCATTCATGAAAAAGCAGCTGGCTTTCCGTTGTCTCACCAAAACGGCCATTACCGAGAAGGATGGCGCAGTCGTATGGCTCAAGATTGAAATCAACGGTGTCAATGTCCATCCAGACGCTGGCAATCTCCACCTGCGGTTTTGGATGGTTGTTGCGAAAAGATCGCAGCACGTCGAGAAGCCATCTCATGGTCAGGGTGCTGGGTGTTTTTAACCGCAGCAGATGGTTTTCACTGCGGAATGCCCGGCAGGCCCATTCAATGCTCGTGAAGCTTTCGTTCAGCTGTCCGGCAAGCACTCGCCCGGCTTCAGTGACCTCCACGCGAGGACCTTGCCTTTTGAAAAGCTCGCAGTCGAACCACAGTTCAAGGGTACGGACATGTCTGCTGACCGCGCCCGGCGTAATATTGAGCGTTTCAGCGGCTTTACTGAAGGAGTTCAACCGCGCAGCAACTTCAAACGCACGCAGTGCATACAATGGCGGTAAAGACATAGCGTCCCTTAAATGAAAAATTCATTATGCTAAAACTTGTTACGGGGCAATGCCAGCAAGTAAATTATGGAGAAAAACAATGAGCCCCAATATACCGAGTCATAGCGATAGGGGTCAAAATCTATATGCAAAAAGCTGCTGACAAACTCGTAGCCATTGGCAAAGATGTTTATCTGAACGGCTGCAATAGTGATTACAAACACCCTATACGCGATAAATAGCGGGTATTTATGCAGCCTGTTAACTTTTAGTTTGCCGAGATAAAGCAAGAGAAAAATTGCAATAGATACAATGAAATAGGCCACGGCAGGCCAAACAGGTGGATGAAGCGAAAATTCTAACTCTTGAGACATAATCAATTCTCTTTTGCTATCTGGTACATCTGCCACCCCGTAATGCTCCCACTGGTCAAATCCAGCGCCATTGCGGTTTTAAAAGCCTCTTGCCAACCTCTGATATAATCGTGGAATAAACTCCAGGACCTCTCTCTGGGACCCAAAACTTTTCTGCCCGCACCATATGCCGATAAAGAGAGATCAACGACGCCATAGACTAAGTCAGCCTGGTTATTACCATAACCTAACTTCGTAGCAGCAAATCTAAAGGGATATCGGATCTGGAAGGCACGCTTAACGAAAAACAGGGAATCGCTGGTCATAAAAACGCGTCACAGACAGCACGTTATGATAGAAAAATTCCTATAGTTCCGGTAGTCGGAGGGCAGTAATGCCCTCTTTTTATGGTGAAGCCGAATGGCGAAAGAATGGCGAATGGCGAATGGCGAAAATTAGGCAATAAAAAACCACCTTTCGGTGGTTT
>NZ_JABMCU010000170.1:0-9878 GCF_013179605.1 Enterobacter sp. CM29
TCGGGAAAATGCTGGTAATTCGTTCCGCCATTACCCTGCGGGGCACCTTTCGCGTTGCGCCAGTTCACGCGCGGCGTAACGGAACAATCTACCTGATACCCCAGCTCAATCAGCAACCGGGCGTAACGGCTGTCGAATGCCCAGCGCCCGGCGCGATGGCTGAGCATTTTTGTCTGGAAGGTCTCTTCCAGTAGGCGGGTCATGAACAGCACTTTCTCACGCATGACCTCGTCTGAAAACTCAATCAGATAAGGCTGCCAGCGCCAGTCATCACCGGTCAGATCGTGCTCCGGAGGGCTGTTCCAGGCATGGAGATGCATTCCTACCTCGCCCTGCCCCCGGGCTATGACCTCTTTCGCGAACTCAATGAACACCGGTTCGACGGCCATCTCGTAGTTGGTGAGCCAGACAGGCTTAAAGCCGAAACGCTCGCAAAGCGTCTGAAACCGCGCCAGGTAGCGCGCGTTTTCCGTTTTGATGACCCGGTGGTTCTGCCAGAGATTATCCCCTTCGGTATCGATCGTGATGATAAACGCTGGTTTTTTCATAATGAGTCCGCAAGACAAAATAGTTAGCGCTATGTTACGCACGCCCGAAAGCAGGAGTAAACCCTTCCAGGGAAATTCCTGACATTATGGAGAAAGAGTGCAAGTCGTTACCAGGTCTATTAGAATTGCCAACAGTACAACGCCGATAAGATGATGATGAATAACTTACCTGACACGCCTGATTTGCGCATTTTACTGATTAAACTTCGCCATCATGGTGACATGTTACTCACCACCCCCGTCATCAATTCATTGCGCCAGAAATGGCCTGAAGCCCAAATCGACGTGCTTCTCTATGAAGAGACGCGAGACATGCTCGCCGCGCATCCGGCAATCGGTACGATCTATGGTATCGATCGTAAATGGAAGCAGCTGGGGACGCTGAAGCACCTGCAAAAAGAGTGGCAGTTGCTTCGTGCTTTACGCGCTCAGCATTATCATCTGGTGATCAATCTTGCCGATCAGTGGCGCAGCGCGATTGTTACCCGCTTCACCGGCGCACCGGTTCGGCTCGGGTTCGCTTTTAACAAGCGCAATAATGCCTTCTGGCGTTTTTGTCACAGTGAACTGGTCTCAGTCGCCAGCCATCAGTCGCTGCACACCGTTGAACAAAACCTGTCCATACTGAAACCATTACCCGTTGCCGCCAGACCCGCCGTCACCATGGCTTACAGCGCGGATGACTGGCACCATGCTCATCACAAGCTGACACAAAAGGGCGTGGGGGAACGCTATATCGTTATTCAACCCACTTCACGCTGGTTCTTTAAGTGCTGGGACGAAGGCAAAATGGCGCAAACTATCGCCGCATTGCAGCAGGACGGCCACACTATCGTCCTTACGGCGGGACCGGATAAGAAAGAGCTGGCGATGATTGACCGCATTCTTGCCGCCTCCCCGCAGACGGGTGTTGTATCGCTGGCAGGGCAGTTAACCCTGCGCCAGCTGGCCTCGCTTATCGATCACGCAGCCCTGTTCATTGGCGTTGACTCCGTCCCCATGCACATGGCCGCCGCCCTTCAGACGCCCTGCGTGGCGCTGTTTGGCCCATCAAAGTTGACGTTCTGGTCGCCATGGCAGGTTAACGGCGAGGTCATCTGGGCTGGTAACTACGGCCCGCTTCCCAACCCTGACGCCATTGATACAAAAACGACGGAACGTTATCTCGACGCCATCCCCGTTGATGCTGTCGTCTCCGCCGCAAGGAGATACCTGCAATGAAGCTTCATCGTCTGGCCATTGTGCGCCAAAAATATCGGCCGGATGGGGGAGCAGAACGTTTTGTCTCCAGGGCACTCACCGCGCTGAGCAATCAAAATCTTGAGCTCAACGTCATCACCCGCGAGTGGCAGGGCGAAAAGCAGGACGACTGGCATATTCATATCTGCGATCCACGAAAGTGGGGCCGCATCAGCCGTGAACGCGGCTTTGCACACGCCGCGCGCGCGCTGTGGCAGCAACAGCAGTTTGATATTGTACAGAGCCACGAACGTATTCCGGGCTGCGATATTTACCGCGCCGGAGATGGTGTACATCGACGCTGGCTGCTACAGCGTACGCGTATTCTTCCCGCCTGGCGCGCGAAGCTGCTCATGCACGATCACTATCACCGCTACGTGATGAACGCCGAACGTGAAATGTACCAGGCTCCCGAGTTGAAAGCCGTTATCTGTAATGCGGAGATGATCAAGCGCGAAATCGTCGAAGACTTTGATATTGACGCAAAAAAGATACATGTGATTTATAATTCAATAGATTCCCGCCGCTTCGTTCCGGCAGAAGAGAGACAGCGCGCTGTACTGCGTAAGCAATTTGGCTTACCCGCTGATGCCGTCATTTTCTGCTTCGTGGGTTCAGGGTTTGAACGCAAGGGGCTGGCAAGCGCTATTCAGGCTATAGCAGGAACATCGGCGTGGCTGGTTGTGGTCGGTCAGGATAAAGCGGAAAGCCGCTATCGCGACCTCGCCCGTTCATTAGGCTGTGAGGGGCAAATCCGTTTCCTGGGGATGCAAAAAGAGACGCTGCCATTTTATCAGCTTTCTGATGGTTTACTGCTGCCGACGCTGTATGATCCTTTCCCTAACGTCATACTTGAAGCAATGGCCTGTGGATTGCCCGTCATTACGTCAGAGAGTTGCGGTGGTTCAGAATTTATTGAGCAAGGCCAGAACGGGTTTTACTGTGATGCACTTGATATCCACACATTGAAGGAGGCCGTCATGTCCATCCCTTCACTGGAAAAAAATAACAATATGGGGCTTGCGGCGCGTGAACGCGTCAGAGAAGCAACCCCTGAAAAACTATCAAGTCAGCTTATTTCGCTTTATCAAAAATTACTGGATTAATAATGCGCATCCTAATGATTATTGATGGTTTACCCGGTGGAGGAGCCGAAAAAACGGTTCTCACCCTCTCCAGCGGACTGACAGAACTGGGGCATCAGGTCACCCTTTTCTCCTTACGGAAGGTGTGCGACTACGCCATTCCGGAAGGCATCGATTTTCAGGTCGTGCAGGATACCTGTAAAAAACCCTGGCGCAAGCTGACCGAGATCCCGCGTCGCGCCCGTTTGCTGGATCGCGCCATTGAGCAGGCAGAACGCAGCGGTAAATTTGACGTCGTCTTCTCGCATCTGCATAAAACCGACCGTATCGTGGCGCACAGCCGCGTGCTGGATCGCGATAAGGTCTGGTTTTGCGTACACGGGATGTTCTCCTTCTCCTATTTGCGCCATCGCAGCGGGCTTTCTCGCTGGTTTAAGCATTATAAAATTCGTCATACCTATGAAAACCGCAACGTGGTGGCGGTATCCGGCGCCGTGCTGCACGATCTGTCTGAAGTACTCGCGATCCCCCTGCGGCGCAAAGCGGTTATCCATAACCCGTTTGATATCCCTGAAATTCAGCGTCTGGCGGAAGCGCCCTTTGAGATGCAGGGGCAGAATTACATTATCCACGTTGGCCGTTTTCATGAGCACAAACGTCACGACCGGCTGCTGCGGGCGTTTGCGATGAGCAAGATTGACGCATCACTGGTGTTGATGGGCAAAGGCTCTGACGTGAAAATTAACCAGCTCAAACAGCTTGCCGCTAAGCTGGGAATTGAAAACAAGATCGTCTTCCGCCCGTTTGAAACCAATCCTTATCCGTGGATCAAAGGTGCACGCCTTTTAGTGTTAAGTTCCGACTGCGAAGGTTTTGGTAATGTACTGGTAGAGTCCATTATCTGTCAGACCCCACCGGTGAGTACAAACTGCCCTGGCGGCCCTGCTGAGATCCTTACTGGCCCCCTGGCGCGCGGTCTGACCGCGTTAACCGACGAATCACTGGCGAATACCCTGGCAGAACTGTATGCCTCTCCGCCGGTTGTTGATCGCGAAACGATCGCATCGTTCGGTATCAACGCCATTTGCCAGCAATACATTGCTTTGGTCGACAACCAAAAATAATCAGGTTTCATATGCAAAATTCAGCGCCTATATTAAGCGTGGTGGTTGCCGTTTATAACGGTGAAGCTTTTCTCGATCAGTTCTTTACCTGCCTTGTAAATCAACACATGGACAGTATGGAAGTCATCATCGTGAATGACGGCTCCACTGACCGCTCGATGCAGATTGTCGAAAAATGGCGCGAACAGCTGCCACAGATGCAGGTTATTGAACAACCTAATCAGGGCGTGTCCATCGCGCGTAATACCGGCCTGGCCATTGCGACCGGCCAATATCTCTCTTTCCCGGATATTGATGATGTCTTCAAACCCGGCATGTACCAGCGTCTGCTGGATATGGCCGTCACGCAGAACCTGGATGTCGCCACCTGCAATGGCAACTACGTCTGGGAAAATAACAAAAAACCGTCTCGCCCTATCTTCCCTGAAGATAAGCTCGCCTCAACGGGCGTCATGAATGGCGCGGCATGGTTAAAAAAGGCGCTGGATTCACGTAAGTTCCTGCATGTGACCTGGCTGAATATCTATCGTCACGATTTTATTCGTCAGCACGGCTTTCGTTTCGAGCCTGGCCTGCGCCATCAGGATATCCCGTGGACGACTGAGGTGCTGCTTGCTGCAGAACGCGTTCAGTACACCAGCGAACGCTTTTACGACTACTACATTCACTCCGCCTCGGTATCGCACACCCCGGATAATGACGACACGCTGATTCGCTCAGCGCGCCATTACATGAAGATCCTGAAGATGCTAGATGCCATTAACCAGCGCTACCCGGATAAAGTGAAAAATATCCCGGCCTGTCACTGGCAAATCGCCAAAGAGGGTCTGGGAATTATTCATACCTTCGACAACATGAAGGATGAAGCGAAGAAATCAATGATAATCAAAGAGTTCTTCGACACCGGGATCTGGAAGCTCATCTGGAAAAGTGCCAAAAGCCCGCGTTTGCGCTGGCGCCTGGGCCGACGCTACTTCCGTTTAAAACGGTATCTGGCATAAGAGATAGCTTTAGCACGCTTAAATGCTTAGAATTTCCCGGCCGAAACTAAAAAAACGGATAATCGCTTGGAATTGTTGTATACCGCCCTGCTCTACATCATTCAGCCACTGGTGTGGCTGCGACTGTTGCTTCGTAGCCGTAAAGCGCCTGCGTACCGTAAACGCTGGGCCGAACGCTATGGCTACTGCCGCAATAAAGTGGCGCCGGACGGTATTCTGCTGCATTCCGTGTCAGTCGGGGAAACGCTGGCCGCCATTCCACTGGTGCGTGCCTTACGCCACCGTTATCCGTCACTGCCCATCACCGTCACCACGATGACGCCAACAGGCTCAGAGCGCGTGATGTCTGCCTTCGGTAAAGACGTGCATCACGTCTACCTGCCGTACGATCTCCCCTGCGCCATGAACCGTTTCCTGAATACCGTTCGCCCTAAACTGGTGATCGTCATGGAAACTGAACTGTGGCCGAATATGATTTCCGCCCTGCATGCCCGTAAAATTCCTTTGGTTATCGCCAACGCGCGTCTGTCGGAACGCTCGGCTAAAGGGTACGGCAAGCTGGGTAAATTTATGCGTCGCCTGCTCAGCAAAATTACGCTGATCGCCGCGCAGAACGAAGAAGATGCCGCGCGCTTTATCGCCCTCGGCCTGAAGCGCAACCAGCTTGCGGTCACGGGTAGCCTGAAGTTCGATATTTCCGTCACCCCTGAACTCGCCGCCCGTGCGGTGACGCTGCGTCGTCAGTGGGCGCCGCGTCGCCAGGTCTGGATTGCCACCAGCACCCATGACGGCGAAGAGGCCATTATTCTTCAGGCTCACCGCCAGCTGCTGGAAAAATTCCCTGATTTACTGCTGATTCTGGTGCCTCGCCATCCTGAGCGTTTTAAAGATGCCCGGGAGATGGTGCAAAAAGGCGGTTTCAGCTTCACCCTGCGCAGCAGCGGCGAAATCCCCTCTGGCAGCACGCAGGTGGTGATTGGCGATACGATGGGCGAACTGATGCTGCTGTACGGGATTGCCGATCTTGCATTCGTTGGCGGAAGCCTGGTGGAGCGCGGTGGTCATAACCCGCTGGAGCCGGCAGCCCACGCCATTCCCGTGCTGATGGGTCCACACACGTTTAACTTCAAAGATATCTGCGCGAAATTGCAGCAAGCCGATGGCTTAATCACCGTGACCGATGCGGACTCGGTGGTCAAAGAGGTCTCAACCCTTCTGACTGACGAAGATTACCGCCTGTGGTACGGTCGTCACGCCGTTGAAGTCCTGCATCAGAACCAGGGTGCACTGACCCGTCTGCTGCAACTTTTGCAACCTTACCTGCCGCAGCGGAGCCACTAATGTCAACGCGTCTGTCGGTCGTGATGATCGCCAAAAACGCCGCCGACCTGCTTCCGGATTGCCTGGCCTCTGTTGCCTGGGCTGACGAAATCGTCATTCTCGATTCCGGAAGTACGGACAATACGGCGGACGTTGCCCGTGCAGCCGGGGCAAAAGTCTTTACCGACACCGACTGGCAGGGCTACGGTATTCAGCGTCAGCGTGCGCAGGGTTACGCCACAGGCGATTACGTGTTGATGATCGATACCGATGAGCGCGTCACCCCGGAACTCCGACAGGCCATTCAAACGGTGCTTGCTGCGCCACAGCCCGGCGCGGTCTACAGTATCGCGCGTCGTAACTATTTCCTGGGCCGCTTTATGCGCCACAGCGGCTGGTACCCCGACCGCGTGATGCGCCTCTATGCCCGCGAGCGTTATCAGTACAACGACAACCTGGTCCATGAGTCTCTGGCCTGCGATAACGCTCAGGTCATCCCCCTGACGGGCGATCTGCTTCATCTGACCTGCCGCGATTTCGCCAGCTTCCAGCGGAAACAGCTGAACTATGCCACCGCCTGGGCACAGGAGCGGCATGCGCGCGGCAAGAAGGCCACGCTGACCGGCATCTTCACCCACACGCTGGGCGCGTTTCTGAAAACGCTGCTGCTACGTGGCGGCGTGCTGGACGGCAAACAGGGCTGGTTACTGGCGGTAGTGAATGCCCAGTATACTTTCAATAAATACACCGAGCTGTGGGCACTGAACCGCGGCTACTCAGAGAAAACGTGAGCCATGAGCACAAAAGCGATTTATCCGGGTACCTTCGATCCGATCACTAACGGTCATCTTGATATCATCACCCGTGCGGCGTGTATGTTCGACAAAGTGATTCTGGCCATTGCCGCCAGCCCGAGCAAAAAGCCGATGTTCGACCTGAACGAACGCGTGCAGCTTGCCACCGATGCGATTTCGCATTTGTCGAATGTTGAGGTCGTCGGATTCAGCGATTTGATGGCAAACTTTGCCCGTGCTCAGCAGGCCAATATCCTGATCCGCGGTCTTCGCGCGGTAGCAGACTTCGAATATGAGATGCAGCTGGCGCACATGAACCGCCATCTGATGCCGGAGCTGGAGAGCGTATTCCTGATGCCCTCCAAAGAGTGGTCCTTCATCTCTTCTTCGCTGGTAAAAGAGGTGGCGCGCCATCGCGGGGACGTTACCCACTTTCTGCCGGTTAACGTCCACCAGGCGTTGATGGAAAAGTTAAAGTAACCCTACTTCTGGCACTGACGGCAGTAAAACGTGGCGCGCTGAGCGTGCTTCGTGGCAATAATCGGCGTCCCGCATGCTCTGCACGGTTCCCCCTTACGACCATAAACCTGCAACTCCTGCGCAAAATAGCCCGGCTTCCCGTCGCTTTGCAGAAAATCCTTCAGCGTCGTCCCACCCTGCTCAATTGAGCGCAGCAGTACCGCTTTAATCACTCTGACCAGCAGCTCGCACTCCTGCGCAGACAGCGAAGAGGCCAGCCGATCGGGATGGATCCCGGCGGCAAACAACGATTCGCTGGCATAGATATTCCCCACGCCCACGACCAGCTTGTTATCCATCAGCCAGGGTTTGATCGGGGTTTTCTTTTTCGCGCACTTCTCTTTGAGATAATCCGCGTTAAACGCCTCTGAGAGCGGCTCAGGTCCAAGATGCGCCAGCACGTTGTGCCCTTCCAGCTCTTTGGTCCACAGCCATGCACCAAAGCGACGCGGGTCGGTGTAACGCAGCACCTTGCCGTTACTCATCACCAGATCAACGTGGTCGTGCTTTTCCGCAGGCAACTCTTCGGTGAGGATGCGCAGGCTTCCCGACATGCCCAGATGGATAATGATCCAGCCGTCAGGCAGCTCCAGCAGCAGGTATTTCGCGCGGCGCTGTACGCTCAGGACGGGTTTATCGCTTAACGCGTGGATCTCATCGGACACCGGCCAGCGCAGACGCCCGTTGCGAACGACAGCATGAAGAATAGTCGCGCCAACCAGATGGGGCTCAATGCCGCGGCGGCTGGTCTCTACCTCAGGTAATTCAGGCATGGTTCCTCCGTTGAGATGCAGAATGCAAAAAACCCCGCAGTTGCGGGGTTTTTCAATACAAGGAGACTAAAATTATTTGATTTTAGCTTCTTTGTACAGTACGTGCTGGCGTACAACTGGATCGAATTTTTTCAGTTCCAGTTTTTCCGGCTTAGTACGTTTGTTCTTCGTGGTGGTGTAGAAGTGACCTGTACCAGCAGAAGAAACCAGCTTGATTTTCTCGCGAATACCTTTAGCCATGATTTATTTCCTCTTTAAGTACTTAGTACTTTTCGCCACGGGCACGCAGTTCGGACAGAACTGTATCGATGCCTTTCTTATCGATTACACGCATACCTTTAGCAGATACGCGCAGGGTGACAAAACGCTTCTCGCTCTCAACCCAGAAACGGTGAGAGTGCAGGTTCGGCAGGAAACGGCGTTTAGTCGCGTTCAGTGCGTGGGAACGGTTGTTACCGGTCACCGGACGCTTGCCAGTAACTTGGCAGACTCGGGACATGTCTATTCTCCAAAAATCAAATTAGCTCGAGCTTCGTATGGGGTATCGGCGCCTCGTCAGGCTTTACAGCCCGGTCATCGCATAGTTCTATTGAACTCTCGATTGCCAGGCCCAAATGCCAAACCCGAGATTCTCAAAGGTGGCGTAGTATACGCTGACTCGGCGGTGTGCTCAAGTCCCGAACAGACAAAGATCCCGATGGATCGCGAGAAAAGGCCTAAATCCAGCCACGCTCGGCAAAAGAAATGTACTCTCCGCGGCCAATTATCAGATGGTCCAGCACACGAATGTCCATGAATTGACAGCATTTGATAATACGTTCGGTAATTGCTTTGTCAGCTCTGCTTGGTTCTGCACAGCCAGAGGGGTGATTATGCGCGAGGATCACGCCGGCTGCATTCACTTTTATCGCTTCCCGCACAATTTCACGCGGATGCACCTCAACGTGGCTCAATGTTCCCGAAAAAAGGCGGGTATGTTTCAGTACCCGGTTTTTATTGTCGAGAAAGATCACCATAAAGATCTCCCGCTCCAGATCGGAAAGCTGGCTTTGCAGAAATTCGCGGGTCATGTCGGGGGTGAGGATCGGGTCTTCTTCCTCCATACGCACGTTGTAAAATCGCCGGGCCAGCTCCGCAATGCCCCGCAGCTGGGCATATTTCGCCACGCCAATGCCCTCAACGTGCGTAAACGCCTCCAGCTCGGCGGTCAACAATCCATACAGTGAGCCGAAATGCTCTATCAGCTCTTTCGCCAGCGTAAATACCGTTTTCCCCGGCGTGCCTGTGCGTAAAAAGAGCGCCAGCAGCTCGTCGTCCTTTAACAACGTGACGCCATGGCGCAGCATTTTTTCACGCGGTAGCAGCAGTTCAGTCTCTTCCATGCCCGGCCTCCTTCTGTTTGCCATTATGCTGCCACAGGCAAATTCGGGGCTCGACGCTGGCGTTTCGTTCTTGCGTAGCGCCTCGCAAAGTGA
>NZ_JABMCU010000171.1:0-9856 GCF_013179605.1 Enterobacter sp. CM29
AAGACCGACTGATTTTGTGGCCGCCAGGACATCAACAAATGTTTTTAACCCCATCAAAGCCATCAGCAAAAAACGATTATTCTGAAACTCTGCTTTCATTGAAAGCCAATCTGTATACATAGAAACCAAAGATGCAGTTCCACTCGCTGCCGCCCCAACCCCCTTGACCCAGGCCACCGTAAGCTCACGCGCTTCCAGACCTTTTTCTATTGCCGGCAAAATAACCGACGTCCCCTGACTCACCATCGCCAGCCCGCTGGCCAGCAGGCTCGCCAGCGGCTTCTTCTCATCCCTTACCTGTCCGCACAGGTAGATAAAATCCATCGCATTCAGCACCAGCAACAGACTGTTTATTCCCGCCAGCCGATATTCGGCCTTGCTCTTTTCTGATGCAAAGTGCTCTTCCAGCCTGCTGCTCATTCTCTGTTTAATCTCGGCGACTTCATTCCCGCTCGCCATAAAACGTCCGCTGCGCCGTATACCTTCCAGCACCGTCTGACGTAACGCCGGGGCATCTTTCAGATACGCATTCACTAACGAGTGAACTTTTTCTGAAGGTATTCCCGCCCTTATCATAAATATCAGCCTGAACGCCGTGGTCGCAAGCTTCTCGCCTGCCTTATCCACCCGCAGAATGCGGCTTACCCTGTCTCCCACCGTGACGATAAACGCATCCGTGTTGAAGAGCTGTACTTCCAGTTTGCTGGCATTTTCCCGCAGCCCCTTCACGACAGTGTTCATCGATTTCTGGTAATACCCCTCCAGCTTTTTCATATTGCTGACCTGCTGCATCAGGGCTGCCGTCATGGCGGTCGCCGTCAGAGGCGTCACGTCCTCGTCCTTTTTCCCTTTCACCGTCGCCAGATACGGCTCCAGTTCACTGATTAGCTGCGGGTTATTGGCCGCCACATGCCGCCACAGCAGATTCCCGCGATTTTTAGTGCTGTACTCATTCCACCAGCCGTCTATCTTTGCCGCCCCTGCCGGACAGCTGTTAATCCCGTGCATGGCCATCCCCACCGCTGACTGGTAGAACAGCCCTGCCCGCTGTGCCTCGCATTGGAAATCATCCAGCGTTGCCAGCAGTACCGGTGCACTGAGCCAGTTCACCACGCTGACGATACGCTTCTGGAAGATAGCATCAACCGAATCAACCAGGCTCGTGTAGCAGGTATCAAAGTTCGCCTGTCGGGTTGCGTTGAGCTTTTTCTGATAGGGAGCCCAGCTCCGGGCCCGGACTCCACTGAAATCCTGCGAGGGTTCAGGCAGATTTAACGCCAGTTCCTTATCGACCTGAGCCTGTATCGCGGCAACCCGTCGCTGGTGAGCAGCCAGCGGTTCGGGTGGACTCATCAGCACACTCTCCGGGTATGATGCCGTCACGTTCTGCGCATGCCAATTTCTCACTAACCTGTCATCAGCCCTGATTTGTGCCAGCACATCAGGCTTACCCTGATACCTTTTCTCAAGCGCCTGCAGACGCGAATCCAGATATTCGTCTGTCAGCATGGGACCATCAGTTCTTCGTCTCCGCATCGCGTCCTCCAGAGATTCGGCATTGCTTTCCAGCAGCGTTCTGACTGCATCGAGGTTTGTTTTGGTGGCGAACTCAAGCTCACGCTCCTGCAGGAACTGCGCCTGGCGCCCCAGCACATCCTGGCTCCAGCCGTTAAGCTCATGAACAATCCCCACCGGATCCCAGAGTGGAAGCAGCAACGGCGTCATCCCCTCACTTCGGTTTTCCATGGCCGTGACCGTCGCGGCTGCCATGCCACTGCGGTTTTTTGCCCACGGATACAGACTGGACTGCAGTTTCACCACATCATTATTGACCCGCCAGGGATCATCCACTGTCGGATCCCAGAGTGACGATGCACGGCTGATGTTTACCACTTTCGCTTCATCCGGACCAGGCAGAAGACCAGAAACAGAAGGCACCTGATAGTCCAGTACCTGATTCAGGCTTGCCCCGGTAACGTCGGTCCCTGTTTTTGTGCGCTGAGCTCCCGCCACCGAAGGCATCACTTTCTGCATTCTCTCACTGCGCTCTTCTGGCCTGATGCGATACCGATCGAGCGTTTCCTGCTCCCACGGATACTGACTGAACGCAAACCACACATTGCCGCACTTATCCGGGGATTCAATGCTCATGAACTCGACGTTTTGCGCGATATGCTCGCCCGTTTCGCACAGCGCTTTATCCACCGGTACAGGATTAGACGCCACCTGTTGCAGCCACAGTGAGCCGTCTGGCGCAACGCTGTAGCACTGCCAGTAATTGATGCCATGTTTTCCTTTTTCATAAAAAACGTAAAGGTAGCCCTGGCGAAGCGCGCGGAGTGTGTACTTTTCATTACTGGCGAGCGTTACCCCTGTTATGCGCGCATCATTCGCCCATCCCGGTAAACTGGCATTAATATTTTCTGGCACAACAGCATAGCGCACGGGCAGTACTGTCAGGCCTTTCGTTGTGCATAACCCCTGGCATGCCATATTCACATCCTTTTTTTAATTAAGCCTGTAAATAAAAAATTCTTATTTAGCCAGTGAAAAAATTAGAGCCTGCGATCACTTTATGGCCGGGACATAGACAAAGCACACGGTCCTGATCCTGTACCAGAAGTATGCCATTACTGACGATACCAATTGCAGTGGCCAGGATGGGAAATGTTCCCTTACAGACAGTACAGATGGCTTTGTCATTATTTTGTGCCACCTGCTTTCCATCACTAAAATAATTCGCAGTTGCAGAAATTATTTTCCCATTACTCGTCCTGTCACCTAAAACGGCTAATTTTGTAGTCATCTTTTTCCTCAAGTATTAGCTAAGCATCACCACAGCCCCTTGCTGTTGGGCTGCAGAAATTACCCCAGGTTTGCAGCCAGAAGGTAGCGAAAGCGTTGAATTTAACGTCGCCGCAGACTGCTGTTGAACCGCAATACATTTCAACGTGACGTTTTTGCCAGTACCAACTTCAACCCCCGCATCACTTAACCGTATAAATGTCCCCCCACAAACCAAAAGGATTTCTTTTTTGGCTGATATGACAACGCTGTTGTCTGAACTGGCGACCGAAAGCTTTTCTTTAGCAAATAAATTCAGCGCGTCCGACTGTGCCTGAATATCTACTTTGCCCTCCGAGGCATACATTTTTATTCCCAGTTTGTGTGCAAATAAGCTCAGAATATCGCCCACCGCCAGAGTTAATTTTTTGGCAATGCTAATGTCTGCATGTTGACCAGCAGTAACAATTAGATTTTCCCCCGCCGAAACTTGTACGCTCGCGGGGGTGACCTGCGCAATTCCTGAAGGGGCAGACAGAAGTAATGCTTGCTGCTTAAGATCGCTAAGCGTCTGATTCATTAATGTTGTTTGTCTCTCAAGATCGGCTAATTCCGCCTGGGCTGCTTGAGCAGCGTGACGTAATCCAGAAGTCACCTCTCTGGCAGCGTCAAGTTCTTTGAGCGCAGCTTGCATTTCACGCTGCAGTCCTTGCGCTTTCGCCTGCCCGTCCGCCGAGATGAATAGTCCTTTCTGCGCCCGGATGGCACCCCAGCTGTCGGTTCTGAGTTCAAACCCCTCACCGCGCTGCTGTTTCTCGCTGTCGACCAGGTGGCCGAGGTTCAGCTGGCTCTTGCCGCCGTACTCCGTGCTGACCTTGATATGCTCTTTTCCGCGTTCATCATCCAGGCGAATTTTGTTGTTCGCCGGGGTCCGCAGGACGTTACGTTTGTAGTTCCGGATAGTGACATGGTCGCCGTGAGCAGAGTCATGCAGCACACCGGCAATGTACGGCCGGTCCGGGTTGCCGTCCTCAAAACCAATCGCCACCTCGGTGCCTGCCAGCAGCGGCAGGTGCAGGCCGTAGGTGTCCCCCGCATACGGGCGGGACTGACGGACCCACAGGCTCTCGAACCCGGTTTCCCAGTTCTCACGGTCAAACAGCATATTGACGCGGTAGCGACCGTCCTTGTCGATATGCCCGTAGGTGTCATTTTCGGTGGTGCTGGTGACGCGGGCCGGTAAGGTACCGGCCATCACCGGGCGGCGGCCTGGCGCCGGGCGGAAGCAAAAGTCCGCGCTGTCCTGGATACCGTCAAACCTGACGCAAAAGTCTGCATCACGCCGGGCATGGCTGTGCATCGCCGTGACCACCACGCCCTGGGTAAACACCTCCGCCACTTCGTACCCGCCGGTGACTTTCAGCCGCATACCCGGTGAAAGGGTCGGGCAGCTGGTGAAAGCAACGGTCTGCGTCTGGCCATTCAGGTAGCGTTCGTGGCGGATGCGGGCGTAAAACGCCCCGGACTCCGCTGCCGGGTTGCGGTCATATGCGCTGCCCGGCGTCAGGTAGTTATCCGCCCAGTGGTAGGCATCACCGTACGTGGTGACATCCCCGCCGGTCGCGTCAACCCGGGCGTTCATGTCCTGCTTGGCCTGACGGTAGTTGTAGTCCCGGGTGCTGACCTGCTTCTGCACCACATTGTGATGGCATTCCATTCCCCAGACTGAATCCACGCCTTTTGAATGCTGGCCCGATGGCGGTACAGACGGCAGCGTCAGGCCTTTCTCATACCCCTGCTGGCTGTCGTAAAACTCCACCACGTCAATGCTGAGGCGCGTGTCGGTGGTGAAGCGGAACCATATACCGACCTCGCCCAGCAGGCGGGTGATGAAGTGCAGGTCGTCCTCAGCGTACTGCATCACCTGTTCACGACGCGGGTACTCTTTTGACAGTAAGAACAGGAAATCCTGGCCGCGCATGCCGTGACGTTCGCGCAGGATTTTTTCCACGATTTGCGGAACCGACATGTCCTGGTAAATCGCGTTCTGGTGCGAGCGGTCGAGCAGCGCCAGACGCGGCTCAAGCGTCAGGGCGTAGCGGGTTTCATCTTTTGACGTGCTGAGGCGTTCAAAACCGGTCACCACGCCCTGAATCACCCGTACCGGCTGCTGTATTTTGATACCGTAACCCTGGTCTACCGGGGCCTGAAGCGTCAGGGAAGCCGCTTTCATCAGCATCATCTCTTTGCTGATGGCATGATCCGCGCTGGTGAATTCAGTACGGTAGCTGAACGGCGTGCTCAGGGCTTCATCGCCCTCAAATGCCAGCACATCAAGCCCTGCATCGCAGCCCTTCACCGAAAGCAGGTGATGGCTGTGGCTGAATCGTAAGGGAAGATTACTGCTCATGCATGCTCACCTTCTGTCCGGTCAAACTCGAGCACTATGCCCTCTTCCTCATCCCAGCCAAGCGTCAGGGTATGCGGCTTCTTTCCCGCCGCCATATGGCTCAGCAGTTGCTGGCTCAGGACCGGCAGAATCTGCTGGTTCAGCAGGCTGTCAACATTGCGAGCCCCGGTGTCCGGCAGCAGGCAGGCGGCGGTCAGCGCGTCGTACAGGCTTTCGTGGATATCGGTCTTCATACCGTAATGCCGTGCCAGGCGCTGACTTACCTGGCCGAGCTTCATGCCGACAATCGTGCGCATCGCTTCCTGTGCCAGCGGACGGTAAATCACCGTCTGGAAGCGCGCCAGCAGCGCGGGCTGGAAGTGGTCACGCAGCATCGGGCGGAGCAGTTCGTGCAGGTCGCCTTCGGTGGCGTCCGGATTTTCATCCAGCATCTGCATGATGAGGTCGCTGCCAAGGTTCGAGGTCATCAGTATCACCGTGTTACGGAAGTCAATTTCCCGCCCCTCGCCGTCGCGCATGAAGCCCCGGTCAAACACCTGGTAGAACAGGTTCATCACGTCCCGGTGCGCCTTTTCCACTTCATCCAGCAGCACCACGCTGTACGGGCGCTTGCGGACGGCTTCGGTCAGAATGCCGCCCTGACCGTAACCCACGTAGCCCGGCGGTGAGCCCTTGAGCTGCGAGACGGTGTGTGGCTCCTGGTATTCCGAGAGGTTGATAGTAATAAGGGACTTCTCGCCGCCGAACAGTTCATCGGCCAGCGCCAGGGCGGTTTCGGTCTTGCCGGTGCCGCTCGGGCCCACAAGCAGGAACACGCCCTGCGGGCCGTTCTCCGGCGCCAGACCGGTTTTGCTGGCGCGCAGGCGCTGCGCAATGGCATTCAGTGCGCTGTCCTGGCCGACAACGCGTTTCGCCAGACTGTGCTCAAGACTCAGCAGTTCCGTCTGCTCGTCCTTCATCAGGGAAGAGAGCGGTACGCCCGTCCAGTCGGCGATAACGGTGGCGACGGTACGCGCGTCCACATCCAGCCCCAGCAGCGGGGTATTCTGCTGCACGGCAGTAAGCTGCATCTGAAGGTCCGCAATTTCCCCCTGACGCGAGATATCCGTGCGGCAGGCAAGCAGTTCTTCCGTGAGTTTCAGCTCCTGGCCGTACCGGGTTTCCCGTTCATCGAGCTGCAAAATGATGCCGACTTCTTCCTCTCCGATGGCGGCCAGACGTTCGCCATGGGCGGTATTGCCCACCGCGATATCCTCCAGCAGCGCCTGTTTCTCCATGGCAAGTGCCGTGAGCTGCGCCTTCATGCGGGTCAGCGGCTCCGGCACCGTATCGAGGCTCATGCGGACACGGGCCGACGCGGTGTCCAGCAGGTCAACCGCCTTGTCCGGCAGCTGGCGTCCGGTCAGATAGCGTCTGGAGAGCGTGACGGCGGCTTTAACCGCCTCATCGGTAATATGCACGCCATGGTGCTGCGCGTAACGTGGCTTGAGTCCCCGCAGCATCAGGCACGCGGTGTCGTCGTCCGGTTCGTCCACCTTCACCATCTGGAAACGACGCTCCAGCGCGGCGTCGCGCTCAAAGTACTGCTTGTATTCGCTCCAGGTGGTGGCGGCGATGGTTCTGAGCTCACCGCGGGCCAGTGCCGGTTTCAGCAGGTTGGCCGCATCGGCGCCCCCCGCCTGGTTGCCCGCACCGATAATGGTGTGCGCCTCGTCAATGAAGAGCAGAACCGGCAGGGGTGACTGCTGCACCGCGTCGATGATGTTTTTCAGGCGCTGTTCAAACTCACCCTTCACGCCTGCACCCGCCTGTAACAGGCCGAGGTCAAGGGTGCGTACCGAGACCGGCTTCAGCGCGTCCGGCACATTGCCTTCGGCGATGCGCAGCGCCAGTCCTTCAACCAGGGCGGTCTTGCCGACGCCCGGTTCGCCGACCAGAATCGGGTTGTTCTTGCGGCGCCGGGAAAGAATGTCCACCATCTGGCGGATTTCATTGTCGCGGCCATAGACCGGGTCGATTCTGCCCTCACGGGCGCGGGCGGTGACGTCGAGGGTGAACCTGTCCAGCGCATTCTGTAACGCCGGGTTCAGCTCTCCTTTTATATCCGCATTCACCGGACGGCCGACAAACTCCACCTCATCGCCCTGCGTAAGCTCCGCTTCCTGCTGCACCTCCGGGCGTTCATCCGACTGCGCATCCAGAAGCCCCCGCAGGCGCTCAAGCTGGCTCTGCGCCAGCGTCAGCAGCGGCCACAGGCCGTCGCAGCGCACCAGTTTCGGTTTGTCCACCAGGGCCATCAGGAGGTGAATGCTGCGGATGTGCTCTTCCCCCGACAGCGAGGCGTGCAGCCAAGCCTCCTGCATCAGAGCCCGGACACTGTCCGACAGCTGCGGACGGCTGCGCACCGAACGTGGCAGGTTGTCCAGAAAACCCAGCATATCCTGCCATATCGTATCCATATCCCATTCGTAGCGCCGCGCCAGCACCGTCAGGTCGCCCTCACCCTGCTCCAGCAGCTTCAGCAACCAGTGCTCGGGCAGGATTTCCGCATGGGCGCGGGTCTGGCACAGGGACGCGGCCCCTTCCATCGCGCGGGCACAGTAAGGGTTAAGACGGCGTAACAGGATGGCGGGATTTTCCATGAGACTCTCTCTTTATCAGTTCCGGACACGCTACCGCCCGTCGCTGTTCCCTGTTATTCAGGAACCCAAAGCGCATCAGGTCGGGCAGGCAGATTGTGTTTTTCTTTGCACAGCGTCCGTGCATACAGACGCTGTGCAAAAAACTGCGGACAGGGCCCTGTCCGCATGCGACTTACGCGGTGGCGCGTTCGTTCCAGGAATCGGAATGAATGATGTTGCCGTCCTTGTAGGTCCAGGTGATTTTTTCGTAGCGCAGTTCAATCTGCTCGAGGTGGTTGTGCTTCTCGAACGCCGGATCCTTGATGTCGTGCATCTTCGGATTCACTTTCACCAGCTTCACGTTCTCAAGCTTCGTGTTGAAGTACTCCACTTCCTGGCCCGCGTCGTTGATTCTGTACCACTTAAATTCCGCAGATTTCAGGGTCTGGCCGGTGGTCACCGCCTTGTACAGGTACGGGCTGGAGGAGTCGATTTCCTTGGTGAACAGGAACGGGGTGTGGATACGGGTACCGGTCAGCTTGCCGGTGTTATTGTCGGTCGGGATGTACAGGTTATGCTCCTGGGCCACCACCTCGATGCTGCCTTCACGATCCTGAACGTCCACAGACCCTTTGATGTCCGCGCCGCCGTCGTCCTTCAGCCACAGATAGACTGGTATTGCCATGTTAATTACTCCGTTAAGTTGTTATCAGCGCCATCATCCTGCGATGACGCGGGGGTGTTGCCCGGCAGCTGGCAGGCGTTCGCCTGCGGCACCAGACTGATTTCGACACGGCGGTTCAGCGCCCGGCCTTCCGCCGTGTCGTTGGTGGCGACAGGTCGGCTTTCACCGTAGCCCTGCACCGCAAAACAGCTCTCCGGCACATCGCCGGTATCCCGCATCCAGTCGCGCACCGACTCCGCACGCTTCAGGGACAGCACCTGGTTGGACTGGTCATCCCCGGTGCTGTCGGTATGGCCCGCGACCACAATCAGCCAGCCGGGCTTCGCCTTGATCCCCACCAGTGAGTTCACCAGCAGCTTTGTTGAGGCGGGTTTAAGCGCCCACTTTCCGGTATCGAACAGCGACATGCTGTCGAGGCGGATGATTTTCGGCGCGACCTTTTCCACAGGCTTTGGTGGAGGAGGTGGTGGCACATATGAGCGGATCGCTTCCAGCACCGGTATTCGCAGACGTTCCCCCCGATAAAGCCCCAGACCCAGCCGGGCCGGTACACCATTGCGTGCATGCTCATCCAGCAGCGCCGCATCCTCGCGCAGCACCTGTACGGCGCTGGCTTTAGGACCGTAATCATCCATGGCGATGCTGTTGTAACGGACAATATCGAAGCTAACGCGTTGCAGCAGCTGGCGGTTGTTCCAGCCACTGCTGAGCAGTGCAGCAATGGTCGCCAACGTGAAGATTCCGAGCGCACCGCGCCAGGTTCGTCCATGCGGTGTCAGGCCTCGTCCTTCTGGCAGTAAAGGGAGGACAAAATTCGGGAACAGGGAAATAACCGTACTGTCCGTTCCCGCCGGCTGCCAGCCCGACACCTGCTGCATCGCAGTATGGCGGGACAACCACGCTGTCCAGACAGAGGTGGCCATGCTTCCGGCCAGGATCGGGCCCAATCCCCACAGAACCGCAACAGGTTCAATGACAGGAATATCGGGGTTTTCATCCATAAGGACAGCGTGGACGTGCTGTTGGAACCAGCTCATCAGGCTGTTCATAAGCACCTGTTGATGCATCGCAGGCGTTCCGCCAGTATTAACCCATTCAGCAACTGAGCCAGGCGCTGAAGTCCCACTCCAGACCTTTACCCCTTCCCCCAGGATCGCCGTCTGCCAGAGCATGTCATTCATCATCGCACTGCCGACCTGTCCATTCAGAACCAGTGGCACAGAATGGCCGGTTGCTTTACGCAACCGACTAATCTGCCAGCGCAGGGCAAGCAAACGACTGGTAAGGCGTTCACTGTCAGGGTGCTGCTGCGGACAAACACTGACCATCACTGACAGCTGACGTCCCCAGTCGGGG
>NZ_JABMCU010000172.1:0-9823 GCF_013179605.1 Enterobacter sp. CM29
GGCCGCGCTGCTGGCAGCCATCGACAGCTTGTCGACTTCGGCTGCGGTCTCAGAGTTACTCTGCACCGACGCCGCCATCTGGTTCATTGTTGCCACGGTCTGCTGCACGTTAGCCACGGTCTGACGCGTGCGGTCGTTGAGATCTTCATTGCCCTGCGCCAGCCTGTCGCTGCCGTCGCGCACGCTCACCACCTGGCTGGAGACGTCGTTGATAAGCCAGCGGCACATCAGCCCCAGTTGTCCGACGGCCCGCAGCGTCAGCCCCAGTTCATCGCTGCGCTTAAGATGCTGCACGCTGTTACGCTCGCCGGTAGCGACCCTGAGCGCCTGCCTTGCGACGTTTTCCACCGGGCGGACAATCTGTTGCTCAAACACCAGGGTGCCAAGCAGCATCACCACGGCTGCCGCCACCAGCGAAGCCCAGCCTGCGGCACTGGCAACCAGCGTTGCGGCCATCACCGCAAAAAGTACCGCCATTACGCTACGCACGCGCCAGCGCAGCGGCATCGCCGGTAATTTGCCGAGCCAGCCTTTGCGCACCACCAGCCCTTTATGAATGCGTTTTTTGCTACGTCCTTCATTGAGCGCCTTATAAAGCGGCTCCACCGCGGCGACCTCGTCCTCGGTGGCGCGGGTACGAATGGACATATAGCCCGTCATCTGGCCGTTACGCACCATTGGTACCGCATTGGCGCGTACCCAATAGTGATCGCCATTTTTACGTCGGTTTTTGACAATCCCGCTCCAGGGCTCGCCCTTTTGCAGCGTGTACCACATGTCGGCAAAAGCCGCTTTCGGCATATCGGGGTGGCGCACAATGTTGTGCGGCTGCCCGAGCAACTCCTGAAGCGTAAAGCCACTCACTTGCACAAAGGTGTCGTTAGTGTGGGTCATGTAGCTGTGGAGGTCGGTGGTCGACATAAGCGTGGTGTCATCGTCCAGCGGATATTCATTCTGGGTGACATAGTCAGGAGAGGACATAGTGAGCATCCCTTGCAGGTTATTTGAATGTTAATTTTGTGGCTTATGTTTTTTCGGCGATAAAAAATTTATCTTTAGTTGTTAAATATGATTGAGATCGCAAATCTCGGTTAAACCGCACTTTTCGTACGCTTTTCTAATTAATTGATTTAAAATACTTTCAACACGAAACTACCTACAAAGCATTATCCCCCGGCGCACACTTAAGGCGCATTTCCTGCCCTGGAGCAGTGCAATTGACGAAACCCCATCCCCGGCTCGTTATCCCTTATCCCGTGCGGCGCGCGATGGCATGATTAAATATTGTGCAACTTTGATTTCACCTGGCGTTTATCCCGATTTTTGTTAAGGCATCTGAGGTGGCGTAATCCCTGCAATACTTAACTCAGTATCATGTGATACGCGATCCCCGGGAGCATATTTTGAACAGGTTACCTTCCAGCGCCTCGGCTCTTGCCTGTACCGCGCACGCACTGAATCTCATTGAAAAGCGAACGCTTGATCATGAGGAGATGAAACAACTTAACCGTGAGGTCATTGATTACTTTAAAGAGCATGTGAATCCTGGTTTTCTGGAGTATCGCAAATCTGTTACCGCCGGCGGGGATTACGGAGCCGTAGAGTGGCAAGCGGGGAGTCTGAATACGCTTGTCGACACCCAGGGACAGGAGTTTATCGATTGCCTGGGTGGTTTTGGTATTTTCAACGTGGGGCACCGTAATCCAGTTGTGGTTTCCGCCGTACAGAATCAACTTGCGAAACAACCTCTCCATAGCCAGGAACTGCTCGATCCGCTTCGCGCCATGCTCGCGAAAACGCTGGCAGCCTTAACGCCCGGTAAGCTGAAATACAGCTTCTTCAGCAACAGCGGCACCGAATCGGTCGAAGCGGCGATTAAACTCGCCAAAGCGTACCAGTCGCCGCGCGGGAAATTCACCTTTATCGCCACCAGCGGCGCGTTCCACGGGAAATCCCTGGGCGCACTGTCTGCTACCGCCAAATCCACCTTCCGCAAACCGTTTATGCCGCTGCTGCCGGGCTTCCGCCACGTGCCGTTTGGCGACATCAACGCCATGCGCACCATGCTGAGTGAATGCCGTAAAACCGGCGACGACGTGGCGGCGGTGATCCTGGAGCCGATTCAGGGCGAAGGCGGGGTGATCCTCCCGCCGCAGGGCTATCTGCCCGCCGTGCGTCAGCTGTGCGATGAGTTTGGCGCGCTGCTGATCTTCGACGAAGTGCAGACCGGGATGGGGCGTACCGGCAGGATGTTCGCCTGCGAGCATGAGAACGTTCAGCCAGACATTTTATGCCTGGCGAAAGCGCTCGGCGGCGGCGTGATGCCGATTGGCGCAACGGTCGCCACTGAGGAGGTCTTCTCGGTTCTATTCGACAACCCGTTCTTACATACCACCACCTTTGGCGGTAACCCGCTGGCCTGTGCGGCAGCGCTGGCCACCATCAACGTGCTGCTGGAGCAAAACCTGCCTGCGCAGGCGGAGCAGAAAGGCGACATGCTGCTGGACGGCTTCCGTCAGCTGGGCCGGGAATACCCGGATTTGGTACAGGATGCACGCGGGAAAGGGATGCTGATGGCGATTGAGTTCGTTGATAACGAAACCGGTTATAGCTTCGCAAGCGAGATGTTCCGCCAGCGGGTACTGGTGGCGGGAACGCTCAACAACTCGAAAACCATCCGCATTGAGCCACCGTTGACGCTCACCATTGAGCAGTGTGAGCAGGTGCTGAAGGCGGCGCGTAAGGCGCTGGCGGCGCTGCGGGTGAGCGTGGAAGAGGCATAAAAAACGCCGGGTGGCGCTACGCTTACCCGGCCTACAACATACTGCAGATGTCGGCCCGGTAAGCGCAGCGCCACCGGGCTGCTTTTTATCGGTGAAACTCTGCCACCGTCATGGTGAAGCGAAGCACGGTATCGCTTTCATTGGCATAGCCGTGCGCCGCTTCCGTTTTCGCCACCGCCGACGCGCCAGCATTAACCTGTGCCACCGTCTCGTCCACCGTCAGGGTTAATACGCCTTCGTTCACGTGCAGCAGCTCAAACGTTCCCGCCGGATGTCCCGGAGAGGTGAACGTTTCTCCCGGATGCATCTCCCACTGCCACAGCTCAATCATGTCCGGGCCTGCGGTGCCTGCCAGCAATCTGGCGTAACCGCCCTGTGCGCCCCGCCACAGAACTGGGATCGCCTCTTCCTGAATAATGTGTACCTGCGGCTCGCTGGAGACATTAACGATATCTGCGACCGAAACGCCAAGCGCGGCGGCCAGTTTACACAGAATGGCAATGCTGGGGTTGGCAGCCCCTTTTTCGATCTCCACCAGCATGCCTTTGCTGACGCTGGCGCGGCGAGAAAGCTCGTCCAGCGACAGTTTTTTCTCTTTCCGCCAGCTGCGGATACGGTTCGCGACGGCCAGGCTTACCTGGGCAACATCGGCGCCCGCGTAGGTCATTATATTGACTTTATCAGTCATTGGTCACTACCATGGTATAAAACAGTCAATACAGGATTATTTATGTCTCTTGTAGCACCGTCAATAGATTCGCGACTTGTCGGGATCGCGCCCGGCTTTCGGGCGTTGAGCATTCAGGTTGAAGCCGCCCCGATCACCCAACCGGAGGTTGCTCCCGCCGCGCTGGCGCAGGTCTGCCAGCAGATGCTCAATGATGATGTGCCCTGGGCAGAAAATCATCTCGCCGCCTGGGATGAGGTGTTTAAAGCCTTTGGTGCAAAACCCAAACGTACGCCCTGCTCGGCCTCGGCTCTGCGTAAGCGCGTGATGAGAGATGGTTCGCTGCCGCCGCTCGACCCGGTGGTGGATATCTATAATGCCATCAGCATCCGCTACGCTATTCCGGTGGGGGGAGAAAATCTGGCGGCTTACGCGGGTGAGCCGCGCCTGACGCTGGCCGACGGCAGCGAGCCGTTTGATACCTTTAAAGAGGGTGAGCCGGTAGTCGAAAACCCGGAACCAGGCGAAGTTATCTGGCGTGACGATCTTGGCGTCACCTGCCGCCGCTGGAACTGGCGACAGGGGATACGCACGCGTCTGGACAGCCAGGCGCAGTCCATGTGGTTTATTCTCGAAAGCCTGCCGTCGATGCCGCTGGCGGCATTACAGGAAGCTGGCGATGAGCTGGTGAGCAATCTGCAAAAGCTGATGCCGGGCGCGACGGCGCGTGTTCAGTTGCTGGAGCTGGCGTGAACAACGCCGGGTGGCGCTTCGCTTACCCGGCCTACAAAATCAACCCCCCCGTACCCGTAGGCCCGGTAAGCGTTAGCGCCACCGGGCAAACACCGCCTCCTCTCGCCCCCGTAGGCCCGGTAAGCGTTAGCGCCACCGGGCAAACACCGCACCATCCCCCCGTAGGCCCGGTAAGTGCAGCGCCACCGGGCAAAACGCTACTCCGGCAACAACCCCACAAAGCAGCGTTTTTTGCGCGGCTCTGACATCAACTCTTCGAGCTTGTCCACGCACGCCAGATAGTGTGGCGTTTGCTTATGCGCCAACACCGCCTCTTCGTCTTTATAGGCCTCATAGATAAAGAACCGGGTTTTCACCCTCGGGTCCTGCAAGACGTCAAAGCGCAGGTTTCCCGGCTCCTGGATCGCCCCCTCGTGGTTGGCGCGAAACACCTCCAGAAACTCATCCACTCGCTCGGGTTTGATGTTGATTTCCACCAGCGTCACGTTCATTTTGCTTCTCCCTGTTTCTCTTCCTGCCAGAACTGGAACGCCTCACGGGCGCTCATATTCTCGTGAACCACTTTCTTCACCGCCTTCAGCATGGCGAGCGGCGCGCTGGACTGGAAGATGTTGCGCCCCATATCCACGCCGGACGCGCCCTGGTCAATCGCCCGCCAGCACATCTCAAGCGCCTCATGCTCCGGCAGCTTTTTGCCGCCCGCGATAACAATCGGCACCGGACAGCTGGCGGTCACTTTTTCAAAGCCCTCGTCCACGTAGTAGGTTTTGACGAACTGGGCCCCCATTTCGGCAGCGATGCGGCTGGCGAGCGAGAAATAGCGCGCGTCGCGCGCCATCTCTTTACCCACGCCCGTCACCGCCAGCGTCGGCATGCCGTAACGCGCCCCCGCATCCACCAGCTTGATGATGTTGTTGATTGACTGATGTTCAAACGGGCTTCCGATATAGACCTGCGCCGCCACCGCGCAGACGTTCAGGCGCAGCGCGTCTTCCATCGCCACCGCCACGCACTCGTTAGACAGCTCGCCCAGAATCGAGTTACCGCCGGAGGCGCGCAGCACCACCGGTTTGTTCGTCGCGGCAGGTACCTGGCTCCTGAGGATGCCGCGGGTACACATCAGCACGTCGGTTTCGCCAAACAGCGGCGCGATGGAGAGATCGATACGCTCAAGGCCGGTGGTCGGTCCCTGAAAGTAACCGTGGTCAAAGGCCAGCATCACCGTGCGGTTGCTCTGCGGATTGAAGATGCGCGAAAGCCGGGACTGCATGCCCCAGTCGAGCGAACCGCAGCCTTTCAGGGTGTACGGCACATTCTGCTGCGGCGTACCGATGCCAAAATCCTTGCCGTCTTTGATGTCGTCTAAATCAGCCATTTGCTCCCCCGTCAGAAATCGTATTTGCTGATGTTCTCTTTGGTGAACACCACCCGCTCCGGCAGCAGCACGATGCCGTTGCCCTTCGCCTCATACTGGTAGCCCTGCACGCTGTTCGGCTCGACCTTCAGCGTCCCGATATCTTTCACCTCCACGCTGTCGCCAGGGTTAAGATCGCCCTTTTTCAGCAAACGATCGGCGACATTGACTGCAATTTTGCCCTGCTGCACCACGTCCCACAGGCCGAAGGCTTTCACCGTGCCGCGCTCAACGTACGGACGCATCACGTTTGGCGTGCTGAAGCCGACAATCGCCACCCCTTCCCGCTTCAGGTTTTCCGCCGCCTGTGCCGCCGCCGGCAGGGCGTTGGCGTCCGGGGCGATGATCGCATCCAGATCCGGATAGGCTTTTAAGATCCCCTCGGCGGTTTGCAGGGATTTAGTGGCGTCGTTATAGCCAAACTGCGTGGTGACGACCTGCCACTGGGGATGGTCTTTCTCGATTTTGGCCTTCGCCTCTTTCACCCACTGGTTCTGGTCGGTGACGGTGGGGCTGGAGTAGAAGAACGCCACTTTCGCGTTCGGTTTGGTGACCTGCTTGCCTGCCATCTCCACCAGCAGGCCGCCCAGCTGTTCCGGCGTGCCCTGGTTGATGTAAATGCTGCGGCACTCCGGTTTGGTGTCGGAATCCCAGGTCAGGACCTTCACGCCGCGCTGCATCGCGCGCTTCAGCGCCGGGCAGAGACCGTCCGGCGACACGGCAGAGACGATGATGGCGTTATAGCCCTGGTTGACGAAGTTATTGATCAGCTGCACCTGGCCGGAGACGCTCGGCTCGGTCGGGCCGTCGTAAGTCACGCCCACGCCAAGATCTTTCCCCGCCTCTTTCGCGCCGTTGCCGCCGCTGGTGAAGAATCCCACACCCACCAGTTTCGGGATAAAGGCAATGCGGTCCGCCGCCTGCGCCGAAGCGAAGCTGAGGGCCATTGCCAGGACGAGCAGTTTTGTTTTCATCTTACGCTCCGGATAGTTTTCTGAAGAGAGAACACACCCATTCACGGTGCAGACTCAGCGAACGCCCCATCACCACCACAACCAGCAGCGCCCCTGACAGCGCGCTCGACACCTGGTTGGGGATGCCAACCATCTGTAAACCCTGTTGCAGGTACCCCACCAGCAGCGCCGCCAGCGCCGTACCGACAACCGAACCTGAGCCGCCGTAGATATTCGCTCCGCCGAGCACGGCGGCGGTGAGCGCAGGCATCAGTAAATCGCGCCCCAGATCCGAACGCGCGGAGCCGAAATAGGAGACCATCACCAGCGCGGCAATCGCCGAGGCCACGCCCACCAGGCCGTACAGCGCATACGGCATACCGTTCACCGACAGCGCCGCATAGCGCGCCGCGCGCGGATTCTGGCCAATTAAAAACAGATGTCGACCAAAGCGCCCGCGATGGGTAATCAGCCAGAAGAAAGCGGTAATCACCGCGAACAGCACCAGCGGGATCGGCAGGCCCAACACCGTGAGGTTAGCGAACGCCGTGAAGCTGTCCGGAAAGCCGCCGATCCCCTCGTAGCCCGTCGCGCCCGCCATGCCGGAGAGCAGCAGCGCCCCGCCGCCGTAGAGGTAGAGCGTGCCGAGGGTGATCACTAAAGGGCTGATACCGGTGTAGTGGATCAGCGCCGCATTCAACAGTCCGCACAGCAGGCCGAGCAGCAGCGTCAGCGGGATGGCGACCGCCATCGGCCACCCCGCCTGCATCATCACCCCCAGCGCGATAGCGCACAGGCCGATGGTTGAGCCGAGGGAGATGTCGATCCCGCCGCTGATAATCACCAGCGTGAGCGGTAGCGCCACGATACCAATGCAGATAAAGTCGCTGGTGCTGAACAGCAGCATATTGATGTCGAGCATGCGCGGGTTGATGGCGCCGAAGAGCAGGATCTCCAGCACCAGTAAAATCAGCAGCGCGCTTTCCCAGTTAAGCCTCATTTACGCCACCTCTTTGTTGCGTTTGGGAAACGGGGTGACGTGCTTTCCCCCTCTGTTACCCGGCTGGAAACGGCTGTATTTCAGCGCCCGCTGATGCCGTGAGAGCGCCTGACGCAGCCGCCCGTCGAGCACCAGCACGCCCAGCAGCACCAGCCCGGCGATAAAGTCGTTCCACCACGCCGGGAGCCTGAACAGCACCAGCACGGTATCGATTTGGGTCAGGAAAAACGCGCCGAGGAACGCACCGACCAACGTGCCGGTACCGCCCAGCAGCGAAATGCCGCCGAGCACGCAGGCGGCAATGGCCTTCATCTCCAGCCCGCTGCCGGTCTGGTTGGGCACAAAGCCTATCTGCGCGGCAAAGACGATCCCGGCGCAGGCCGCCAGCATGCCGTTGAGGGTAAAGGCGATCATGCGGGTGCGGTTCACCGCCACGCCCAGCTGACGCGCGGCGGCGAGGTTATCCCCCACGGCGTAGAAATCACGGCCAAAGGCGGTGCGCGACAATGTCCACGCGCCTGTAACCACGATTATCAACACCACAATGCCGAGCGGAGAAATGCCGACGGCGGCAGGCTCAGAGAGGGATTTCAGCCCCGGCGGCAGCCCTTCAATCCACTTCCCGCCGGTCCACAGCAGCATCGCTCCGCGGTACAGCCCCAGCGTGCCGAGGGTGGCGACAATCGCTGGAATGCGCAGCCCCACCACCAGAAAACCGTTGAACGCCCCCGCCAGCGCGCCAATCGTCAGCGCGAAGAGAATGGAAACGGGCAGACTGTAGCCGCTGTTGAGAGCCACGCCGACGGCAATGGCGGACAGCCCGACGGTGGAGCCGACGGAGACGTCGATATTACGGGTCAGCATCACCAGCGCCGCGCCGATGGCCAGCAAAATCAGGATCTGCGAGCTGGCGAAGATCATCCCCAGCGTCTGTAAGCTCAGGTACGACGGGTTCAGCGCCACCAGCACGGCGAACAGCGCCAGAATGGCGAGAAACGCGCTCAGCTCGCGGTTTTTCAGTAAGATCTTCATGATTGCCCTCCAAACGCCAGCGCCATCATCCGGTCGAGGCTGACGGCGTGGCGCGGCAGCTCGCCGCTGAGCACGCCCTGATGCATTACCAGCACCCGATCCGCGAGGCCGGGAAACTCATCGGGATCGCTTGAGATCATCAGCACCGCCACGTTCTGCGCCGCCACGCTTTTCAGCAGCTGATAAATATCGGCGCGCGCCGAGACGTCCACGCCGCGCGTCGGTTCATCGACGATCAGCAATAAAGGATTAGCCTCCAGGCAGCGCGCCAGCAGCACCTTCTGCTGATTACCACCGGAGAGCGTGCGCACGGTTTGATCCGCATGGTTGAGCTTGATCCCCAGCGCCCGGTGGTAACGCTCCACCACCGCAGACTCCCGCTTTCGCTGCTGCCAGAGCGACGGCTCGTTCAGCGCCACCGTGTTCCAGCGGACAGGCGCGTCGAGAAACAGGCCGGACACCTGCCTGTCTTCCGGCAGATAAACCAGCCCTTTTTCCAGACGGGAACTGACCGGATCGGCGGTGATTTCCTGGTTCTCCAGCCACACCCGCCCGCCGCGTACCGGACGCAGGCCGTAAAGCGTTTCGGCAAACTCGGTACGCCCGGACCCCACCAGCCCGGCCAGACCGACAATCTCCCCGGCATAAATCTCAAGGCTGAGATCGATAAACCCTTCCCCGGTGAGATCCTCCACCCGCAGCACCGGGAAATCCTGCGCCTGGGTTCGGCGGTTGCCCGGCAGCGCCAGCCACAGCTTTTGCGTATCGCTTAGCGACTTTTCCCGGCTGACCGGCGTCATCGCGGCGATCAGGGCGTTATCGTCAAACTGCGCGGTTTCGCCGCTCAGCACCACCGCGCCGTCGCGCATCACCGAGACGTGGCTCGAAATCATGCGAATTTCCGGCAGCTTGTGCGAGATAAAAACAATGCCAACGCCGAGATCCTGCAGCGCGCGGATCTGGCGAAACAGGCGTTCGGTCTCGCCCGGCGTGAGCGATGCCGTGGGTTCGTCGAGGATCAGAATTCTGGCGTTGCGCATCAGCCCGCGCAGGATCTCCACCATCTGCTGATCCGCGACTTCCAGAGTGCTGGCAGCGGCATCAAGATTAAGCTGACATTGCAGCTGCTGGAGTTTCTCCGCCAGCCGCTTTTCCCGATCTCGTTCGCGCGGCAGACGAAACAGGATGTTTTCCCGCACCGTCAGGTTGGGGAAAAGCAGC
>NZ_JABMCU010000173.1:0-9807 GCF_013179605.1 Enterobacter sp. CM29
ACTTTAAGTTAAAAATAAGTTAATGCAAGTTTAAAACCTTGACGGGCGCCACAGGATGGAAAAAGAGTGAGGGGGCCGGAGTGAGGCTCCGGCAGGTAGGGGATCAGACGTCGAACGGGGAGTGGGCGTCGAGCACGGCCTGAATCACATTCAGCGCGCCCTGATGGTTGTTATCGTCGGTAGTGTAACGGCTGACCGCTTGAATGCTTTCCGCCGCATTGCCCATCGCAAATGAATATTTCACCAGCTTCAGCATTTCCGCATCGTTGCCGCTGTCGCCAATGCCCACGCACGCCTGCGGGGAGACTTTCCAGCGTTTCAGCAGACGACTGATGCCGTTGGCTTTGTGCAGGCCCGGGATAATCAAATCGACAAAACCGAAGCCGCTGGTAACCGGCTTCATGATGCCGTCCAGGGAGACATGCAGTTTATCGACCAGATTCGGGATATCGCTGTCCGGCAGGTTCAGGGAGAATTTAAACAGCACGTCGTCAATGTCGCGGTAATCGCTGATGGGTTTTAAGCGATGGTAGTGTTTCGACATCAGCTTCACGAACGCTTCTGGAGCCTTATCGCTGACGTACGCGCTCTCCAGCCCGCAGGCCACAAAGTTCAGCCCTTTGTCTTTCAGCAACTCGCCAATGACGATCTGCGACTCATGACGCGTTAGCTCACCGTGGAAAATCTGTTCGCCGTGGTCGAACACCAGCGCGCCGTTTTCCGCGACGAAGGAGATCTGATCTTTCAGCTCCGGGAAAAAGGAGATGAGCTGGTAATACTGGTTGCCGCTGGCGACAACAAATTCGATGTTACGGGCTTTAAGCTGCTCAAACTGTGCCTGGAAGCGGTCACGATCGTACTGCTTGGCATCATCAAGGAAAGTTCCGTCCATATCGGTGACGATAACTTTTACGGTCATACTGTGCTCCTGGGTCACTGCGTTTTGAAACATTCTAATAACAAGGTGACGGGGAGCACAAATTTAATTTCGAATGAAAGTCAGAAAGCCGGGTGGCGGCTTCGCCTTACCCGGCCTACGGGGAGAGTATATAGGCCCGGTAAGCGCAGCGCCACCGGGCGTTTTTTTACAGTGTATGCTCGGTACGGGCAATAATATCGTCCTGCGCATCCGGTGACAGGGCGGTGAAGAACGCCGAGTAACCCGCGACGCGCACCACCAGGTCACGATACTGATCAGGGTGTTTCTTCGCTTCCAGCAGCGTTTCGCGCGAGACAATGTTGTACTGAATATGCCAGCCTTTATGCACCTCGAAGAAGGTGCGCAGCAGCACCATCAGCTTCTGGCGATCGCTGTCGTTTTCCAGCGTCGACGGATTCAGCTTCTGGTTAAGCAGCACGCCGCCGAGGATCGCTTCCGTCGGCAGTTTACCCACGGAGCCAATCACCGCCGTCGGGCCGAGGTGGTCGGTACCGGAGGCCGGGCTTGCCCCTTCCGCCAGCGGGGTGTGCGCTTTACGTCCGTCCGGCGTCGCCATGGTTGCTGCGCCAAACGGCACGTTTGCGGAGATAGACGACGTGCCCGCGTAGTAGTTACCCCCAATCGGGCCACGGCCGTAGCGTGGGTTGTGATACTGCTTCAGCTCTTCAATGTAGGTTTCGTAGGCACGGGTCAGCAGCAGGTCCACGCTGTCGTCGTCGTTGCCGTACTTCGGCGCGCCGTTGATCAGGCGCTGGCGCAGCTGCTCGTGGGTCAGCCCCTCGAAGTCATCCGCCAGCGCCGCCGCCAGCTGTTGCTGACCGATAACGCCCTGGTCAAACACCAGCTTCTTCACCGCGGCCAGGCTGTTACCGAGGTTGGCGATCCCCACCTGAAGGCCGGAAACCCAGTCATACTTCGCGCCGCCCTGCTTTATGCTTTTCGCGCGTTCGATGCAGTCATCCACCAGCGCCGAGCAGAGAATATCGTGGACGTTCTCTTCCAGCATGGTGTCCACCACGTACTCGATCTCAATGGATTTGCGGGTGTAGTAGCGGATCTGGTTATCCCACGCCGCCATCACTTCGTCGAAATTGCCGAAATTACCGGCCGAAAGCGCTTTTTCCTGCGGCAGGAATACCTGGCCGCTGGTGGCATCGCGACCGCCTTCCAGCGCTGCCAGCATCACGCGAGCGAAGTTGATAAAGCTCATGCCGGTGCAGCGATAGCCCCACTTTCCGCCGACGGCGGTTTCGATGCAGCCAATCGCCGCATAGTCATACGCGTCCTCTCGTTCCACGCCGAGCTTGATAAATTCCGGGATGACGATTTCATCGTTGTTAAACGCCGGCATCCCGAAGCCGCAGCGGATCACCTGCACGCAGGCGTCGAGGAAGTCGTTGCTCATCCCCGCGTGGTAACGCACGCTCAGGTTTGGCTGGGTGGAGCGCAGACGGCCGCAGGATTCCAGAATTGCGTAGGAGAGCGGGTTGACCGCGTCCATTGGCTCGCCGTTGACCAGCTTCTGGCCGCCGATGGTGACGTTCTGATACAGCGGGCTGCCCGCAGAGGCTTTGGAGTGCGAGCCGGAGCGGATTTTGTTCACCTCCAGCAGCTTCAGCCAGCAGCTGTGCAGTAGCTCGATGGCGTGCTCGCGATCCAGGCTCTGGTCCAGCTCCACGTCGCGGCGATAGTACGGGTAAAGGTACTGGTCCATACGGGCAAAGGAGACGGAGTGACCGTTGGACTCAATTTGCAGGATCAGCTGAATGAAGTAGCACAGCTGTAGCGCCTGCCAGAAGGTTTTTGGCGGCTGGTGGGCGATGATGTCGCAGTTTTCCGCCATCGCCAGCAGCTCGTCGCGGCGGCTGTCGCGGGTTTCGCTGGCGGCCATCTCACGAGCCAGATCGGCGAAGCGCCTGATGTGCAGGCTTACGGCTTCCAGCACGATATCAATGGCTTTCAGGAACTGATCGCCGTGCAGATCGTCCAGTACCGTCAGGTTGATGCGCGAGCGGCGCTCGGCTACTTTCGCGCGCAGGCCGTCGAGCCCTTTCTCCAGCACCAGCGGGAAATTCACCGCCAGGTGTGCGTCACCGGAGGTCATGTTGCCTTCCGCTTTGATGATGCCGGTTTCCAGCAGGCCCTTCTGCTCGTCGGTAAACATACCGTAGCAGCGATCCTGTACCGTCTGGCCGCGCCACCACGGGCAGATTTCATGCAGAACGCGTTTATTCTCTTCGCTCACCGCAAAGCCTGCACCTGGACGGTCCGCCAGATCGTCAATCTCTTTCTCAATCCAGGAGACGGTATATTCCGGGAAGATCGGCGCGGCACGCACTTCGCTGGCCTGGTTACCGATAATCAGCTCGTCGTGCTTGATCCAGATGGTACGTTTTGCCAGGTGGTGGGCAAGGGCCAGCGCGCGACGTACCGGGATCGGCTTGTCCAGATGCTGCTGATACATTTCGGTATAGTGCTGCGCGCGTTCGGTACAGACCGGCGGCTTAACGATATGCACCAGAGCCGTTTTGTGCGCCTTGATGCGCTCGCTGAGGGTGTTGAGATTCAGGGTGGTCATAAGTTTATCCTCGTAAGGTCGCGGTTAACCCTTTCTGGCAGGCATACTGCTGTGCGAAGTCCAGCAGGGCAGGGTTATCCAGCGGTTTGTCAGGGGCAGAGTAGGGTTGGCCGAGCAGGGTGTATTTGTTCATGCCCAGCGTGTGATACGGCAGAAAATGAATATCATCGACGCCGAGTTCATCGGCGGCGAAGTTGGTAATGGCGGTAACCGACGCTTCATCGGCGTTAAAGCCCTGGATCAGCGGCACGCGGATGGTGATCTTCTTCCCGACGGTAGCCAGGCGCCTCAGGTTGTCCAGGATCCGCTTAGCAGAGCCATCGGTCCACTGCTTGAACACCTCGCCATCGACATGTTTCAGGTCCGCCAGGAACAGATCGACATACGGCAGTGAAGGCTCGATATAATGCCAGGGCACGTGAAGGCAAGTTTCAACCGCGGTATGAATGCCTTGTTCATGGCTGGCTTTAAACAGGGCGTGCGCCAGGTCAGGATTCATAAACGGCTCGCCGCCGGAAAGGGTGATCCCGCCGCCGCTGCGGTCGTAGAAGGGCTTGTCGCGCAGCACGGTGGCCATAATCTCCTCCACCTGCTTCTCTTCACCGCAGACGGTAAGCGCCTGTGTCGGGCAGCAGTCGGTGAGGGCAGTGAGCGTTTTTTCACTTAATTTTTCACGATGGATGATCAACCCGTTCAGGGCGCGTTCAACACACCCTGGCGCGGCCTGCTGACACAGGTCACAGCCGTCCAGACACAGACGGGCGTCAAACAGGACGTCCCGCGTGCGGGAGCGGCTTTCCGGGTTCTGGCACCAGCGACAGCCCAGCGAGCAGCCTTTCAGGAACACCACGGTTCGAATACCGGGGCCGTCGTGGGTGGAGTAACGCTGTATGTTGAAGATCATTTTTTTGCCCTCTGATTACATATGAAGATTAAATTACTTTCGAATGAAAGTTATCTTGATATGGGTCAATTCATGAGCAGGTTTTCTCGTGATAGGGTAAATGCAGGCTAATTTTGAGGGTGACATCATGGAACTTTATCTCGACACATCTGACGTTGCGGCAGTCAAAAAGCTGGCGCGTATCTTCCCGCTGGCGGGCGTGACCACTAACCCAAGCATTGTGGCGGCGGGTAAAACCCCCCTGGAAGAGTTGCTGCCCGCGCTGCACGACGCGCTGGGCGGCAGGGGCCGGCTGTTCGCCCAGGTGATGGCGAAGACCGCCGAGGGGATGGTGGAAGACGCACGTAAGCTGCGCGCGATAATCAATGACCTGGTGGTGAAAGTGCCCGTGACCGCTGAAGGGCTGGCGGCGATCAAAATGCTGAAAGCAGAAGGGATCCCGACGCTGGGTACCGCGGTATACGGCGCAGCGCAGGGGATGCTCTCCGCGCTGGCGGGTGCTGAGTATGTGGCCCCTTACGTGAACCGCGTGGACGCGCAGGGCGGGGACGGGATCCAGACCGTGATTGAACTGCAACAATTGCTGACGCTGCACGCACCGCAGTCAAAAGTGCTCGCCGCGAGCTTTAAAACGCCGCGCCAGGCGCTGGACTGCCTGCTGGCAGGGTGCGAGTCCATCACGCTGCCGCTGGACGTGGCGCAGCAGTTTATTACCTCTCCGGCAGTAGATGCGGCAATTGTGAAGTTTGAGCAGGACTGGCAGGGGGCGTTTGGGCGGACGTCTATTTGATGCTGTTGCCGGGTGGCGCTAGCGCTTACCCGGCCTACGATTTTCTCCCTCTCCCTGTGGGAGAGGGCCGGGGTGAGGGCATCAGGCCGCAGCAGGGTTTAACCTCCGCACACCTCACACCCCGGATTACGCATCAGCTTCATTTCGCGGAACTGGCAGGTCATCGCGTCATATATCACGATTTTGCCCGCTGCGGGCGTGCCGTAATGCGCCAGCACCTTAATCGCCTCCATCGCCTGCAAGGAACCAATCACCCCAACCAGCGGCGCCATCACGCCCGCCTCGACGCAGGTCAGCGCATTCTCGCCAAACAGACGGCTCAGGCAGCGGTAGCAGGGCTCTCCCTCAGCGTAGGTGAAAACGCTGATTTGCCCCTCCATGCGGATGGCCGCGCCGGAAATTAGCGGCGTTTTATGGGCAAAGCAGCCCGCATTGAGCTGGTTGCGAACGGCGACGTTATCGGTGCAGTCCAGCACCAGGTCATGCCGTGCAATCTGCGCAAACAGCGCGTCGTCATCCAGCATCGCGTCAATCAGGGTGAACTGAACGTTGGGGTTAATTCGCGCCAGCGCCGTGCGCGCAGATTCCACTTTCGGCTGACCAACCGTCGCGTCGCTGTGTAGCGTCTGGCGTTGCAGGTTCGACACCGACACGGTATCGAAATCCAGCAGCGTCATGCGGCCGACGCCCGCCGCAGCCAGGTATTGCGCCGCCGCGCAGCCCAGCCCGCCAAGGCCGACAACCAGCACGCTGGCCGCCTTGAGCGCTTCCTGACCCTCGAAATCAAACCCGCGCAGCACGATCTGGCGGTTGTAGCGCATCATCTCCGGGTCGCTCAGTTCCACCGTCATGTCAGCCTCCGAACAGGTGGTTAAAGCGTTCCACTTCAACCCATTCGCCCGCCTCAACGTGGCCGCGATCGCGCTCCAGCACGATAAAGCAGTTACCCTGGCTGAAGGAGCTAAAGATGTGCGAACCCTGATGCCCGGTGGTGCTCACCTCCAGCTCGCCATCGGCGTTGCGCGCCAGAATGCCGCGCTGGAAATCGAGACGGCCCGGAGATTTTTTGAGGCGCGTTGCCGTCCGCACGCGCACACGTTCCGGCAGCGGGTCGGCATTGTTGCCTGAAAGCTTCGCCAGCAGCGGGATCACCAGCTGGTAGAAGGTCAGCGCGGCAGAGACCGGGTTACCCGGCAGGCCACAGAACCAGCTGTACGGAAGTTTGCCAAACGCGAACGGTTTGCCCGGTTTAATCGCCAGCTTCCAGAAGGCGATTTCACCCAGCTCTTCAAGCAGGGTTTTGGTGTAATCCGCTTCGCCAACCGAAACGCCGCCGGAGCTGATCACCACGTCGGCAGAGGCGTCCGCGTCGATAAACGCCGTGCGCAGTTTCTCCGGATCGTCAGGAATGATGCCGAGGTTAATCACCTCGCAGCCCAGTTGCTCAAGCATCAGGTGCACCGCCAGACGGTTGGTGTCGTAAATCTGCCCCTCGTTCAGCGGCTGACCCGGAAGCTGTAGCTCGTCTCCCGTTGAGAACACCGCCACGCGTACCTTGCGGACAACGTCAATCTCCGCGATGCCAAGCGATGCCAGCACCGGCAGTTCGGCGACCGTCAGTTTTTGCCCGGCGGCAAAGACCGTTGCGCCGAGGGTAATGTCTTCCCCGATGTGGCGGATATTCTGTCCCGCTTTGACGCTGGCGGTAAAACGCACGCCGTCGTCCGTTAGTTCGGTCTCTTCCTGCATCACCACGGCTTCACAGCCCTTTGGCACCGGCGCGCCGGTCATAATGCGCACGCAGGTGTCCGCTGGCCACTCACCGTTGAACGGCTGCCCGGCAAAGGCTTTACCTGCCACCGGCAGCGGCTGACCCGTTTGCAAATCCGCCAGACGTACGGCATAGCCGTCCATCGCCGCGTTATCGAACCCCGGCACGTTCAGCGGCGAGACGATATCGCGCGCGGCAATACGGCCAAAACAGCGCACAAGCGGCAGCGTCTCAACGTCGTGCAGGGGAGTAATACGATCAAGCATCTGCGAGAGTGCCGTCTCAAGCGGCATCAGTCCGGCGGTAAAATCCATGGTGGGCTCCTGCGGAGTAACAACGAAAGCGCTCATTATGGCAGAAAAGTGCGGCTAACTGTATGACCCGATGGGTGTAAGCTTTACATCACAGTTGCGTCTTTCTATATTCAAAAATCATCTGAAGATTCGTCGACGATAATGATATTTATAGAAAAAGCAGCCAGCCAGGCTGATGGGTGATGCGAAATGAGTAAAGCGGTTATCGCAATTCATGGCGGTGCCGGGGCAATCACCCGTGCACAGCTCAGTCCCGAGCAGGAGAAGCGTTATATTGATGCGCTGAACGCCATTGTGGAAACAGGCCAGCGGATGCTGGAAGCGGGCGACAGCGCGCTGGACGTGGTGACCGAAGCAGTACGTATGCTGGAGGAGTGCCCGCTGTTTAATGCCGGTATTGGCTCGGTCTTTACGCGCGATGAAACGCATGAACTGGATGCCTGCGTGATGGACGGTATCACCCTGAAAGCGGGGGCGGTGGCGGGCGTCAGCCGACTGCGCAATCCCGTGCTGGCCGCGCGTCTGGTGATGGATCAAAGCCCGCATGTGCTGCTGGCCGGGGCGGGGGCGGAGAAATTTGCCGTCGAGCACGGGATGGATACGGTCTCGCCCGATCTTTTTTCCACCGAGGAGCGTTACCGGCAGTTGCTGGAGGCCCGTACAGCGGGGATGACGCAGCTGGACCATGCCGCGCCGCTCGATGAACGCAGCAAAATGGGCACGGTAGGCGCGGTGGCGCTGGATAAAGCCGGTAACCTCGCCGCCGCGACGTCGACAGGCGGTATGACCAACAAGCTTCCCGGACGCGTCGGCGACAGTCCGCTGCCGGGGGCCGGGTGTTACGCCAATAACGCCACGGCGGCTGTGTCATGCACCGGAACCGGCGAAGTGTTTATCCGCGCGCTGGCGGCCTACGACATTACCGCGCTAATGGATTACGGCGGATTAAGCCTGAGTGAGGCCTGCGAGCGGGTGGTAATGGAGAAACTGCCAGCCCTGGGCGGAGAAGGTGGCTTAATCGCGGTGGATCGGGAGGGCAACGTGGCGCTGCCGTTCAACAGTGAAGGGATGTACCGGGCGTGGGGGTATGCCGGCGATGCGCCCAGCACAGGCATTTATCGTGAATAAGGGGGCATTGCGTGCCGCACCGTGAAGAGCTGGACAACTGCGAAGTGCTCGCTGTCCACCAACTGAATATTGCGTTTCAGGAAGAGCGGCAGTTCATCCCCGCAGTACAGAATTTATCGTTTTCACTCAGGCGCGGCGAGACGCTGGCGATTGTTGGCGAATCAGGTTCCGGTAAATCCGTTACCGCGCTGGCGCTGATGCGTCTGCTTGAGCAGACGGGCGGGCAGGTCACCAGCGAGCGGATGCTGTTGCGCCGTCGCAACCGTCAGGTTATCGATCTCAACGAGCTGAGCGCGTCCCGGATGCAGGGGGTGCGCGGGGCGGATATTGCGATGATTTTTCAGGAGCCGATGACCTCCCTGAACCCGGTCTTCCCGGTGGGCGAGCAGATTGCCGAATCTATCCGCCTGCATCAGGGATTGAGCGGTGATGAGGCGCTCAACGAAGCTAAACGGATGCTGGAGCTGGTACGTATCCCTGAGGCGCACGCGATTTTGTCCCGCTATCCGCATCAGCTTTCCGGTGGCATGCGCCAGCGGGTGATGATTGCGATGGCGCTGTCGTGCCGTCCGGCGGTGCTCATTGCGGACGAACCCACCACGGCGCTGGATGTCACCATTCAGGCCCAGATCCTGCAACTGATTAAGGTGTTGCAGCAGGAGATGGAGATGGGGGTGATATTCATCACCCACGATATGGGGGTGGTGGCGGATATTGCCGATCGGGTGCTGGTTATGCATCAGGGCAATGCTGTGGAAACCGGCACGGTGGAGCAGGTCTTTCATGCGCCGGTGCATCCTTATACCAAAGCGCTACTGGCGGCGGTCCCGCGTCTGGGGGCCATGAATGGCAGTGATTTTCCGCGCCGTTTTCCGCTGTTCTCACAGACCGAACAGGGCCAGCAGGAAGACGAAACCGAGCAGGATACGGTGGTTCCCGGCAGGCCAATCCTCGAAGTGCGTGACCTGGTGACCCGTTTCCCGCTGCGTAGCGGGATCCTCAATCGCGTGAAGCGCGAAGTGCATGCGGTTGAAAACGTCAGTTTTGATCTCTGGCCGGGCGAAACGCTGGCGCTGGTGGGGGAGTCCGGCTGCGGTAAATCCACCACCGGGCGGGCGCTGCTCAGGCTGGTGGCGTCGCAGGAGGGGAGCATCACCTTCAACGGTGAGCGCATCGACACGCTCCCTAACAGTAAATTGCAGGCGGTACGCCGGGATATTCAGTTTATTTTTCAGGATCCTTATGCGTCGCTCGATCCGCGCCATACGGTGGGGTACTCGATTATGGAGCCGCTGCGGGTGCACAACCTGCTCGACGGTGAAGCCGCGCAGCGCCGCGTCGCGTGGCTGCTGGAGCGCGTGGGCCTGAAACCGGAGCATGCC
>NZ_JABMCU010000174.1:0-9734 GCF_013179605.1 Enterobacter sp. CM29
ATCGCCAAAGGCCAGCTTCAGGCCAAACGCCACGCCGCCGGGGCCGCCGCCGACGCCGCACGGCAGATAGACATTCAACGGATGTTCAGCATCCACCGCGCGCCCCTGCGCGGCAAACTGCGCTTTCAGGCGCTCACCTGCAACCGCGTAGCCCAGGAACAGCGTGCGTGAGTTCTCATCGTCAATAAAGAAACAGTTTGGATCGCTTTCCGCCGCTTTGCGCCCTTGCTCCACCGCCACGCCATAATCCTGCTCATATTCCACGACGATCGCGCCGTGGCTGCGCAGTTTGGCTTTCTTCCACTCGCGGGCGTCGGCGGACATATGCACCGTGACCTTAAAGCCGATGCGCGCGCTCATAATGCCGATGGACATCCCCAGGTTGCCGGTTGAACCCACCGCGATGCTGTACTGGCTGAAGAAGGCTTTAAAGCGTGGCTCCAGCAGGATGCTGTAGTCATCTTCAACGCTCAGCAACCCGGCTTCCAGCGCCAGTTTTTCCGCATGGGCCAGCACCTCATAGATACCGCCGCGCGCTTTAATGGAGCCGGAAATCGGCAGATGGCTGTCTTTTTTCAGCAGCAGCGTGCCTGGAATGGCCTTGCCAGACTCTTTCTCCAGCCGCTTTTGCATCGCCGGGATCGCGACCAGTTCGGATTCGATAATCCCGCCCGTTGCCGCCGTTTCCAGGAAGGCTTTCGCCAGATACGGCGCGAAGCGTTTCAGGCGCGCATGCGCGTCGTCCACGTCGGCTTTGGTCAGCCCGACATATGGCAACCCTTCCGCCAGCGTCGTGGTGTTCGGATTAAGCCAGGTGATCTCTTTCAGGGCAATCAAATCCGCCAGCAGCGGAAACCGGTCAATGAGGCCGGTCAGGTCAGTCGTTTTCATAATCTGTCTCAGAATTTAGTTCGTTTTGACTCTACACCAATTGTGAAAAAGCATGCTAAATACAGAGTAAAGCATTTGATTATTTGCAAGGGGCGTCGTGTTAAAGCCGTTAATTGTCACCGTGTTAGCGCTCGCTTCCGGCTGGGCCTGTGCCGCTGAGCCACCCCTGACGGCTGCCCGTTACGCGCAGATGTTGGGCGTCGGAATGGATGTCGACTGGGCCCGCACCGAGCGCGGTATACGCGAATTCGACCCGTTGGTGGTCCGTGATTTCCAGGCGAAAGGCATACATCATGTCCGTATTCGGGTGGCGGGCGAACCGACGGAAGCGCGGCTGATTCACCTGCGTAAGCTGGTGGAGGCTTGCGAGCAATACGGCGTCATCCCCATCATCGCCTATCAGGCCGATGAATATAAAAACGATCCGAAAGCGGATACCGAAAAAGCGGTGATCAACTGGTGGATTGCCGTGGCGCACTATTTTGGTCAGCGCTCGCCGTTGCTGGGGTTTGACCTGATCTACGAACCGGCGGACAAGCTCAACCACAACGTTGCTTCGCTCAACCGGGTGTATGAGAAAGCGATCAAAGACATTCACGCCATTGATGCCAGCCGCATGATTTTTATCGCCCCTCGTCTGCGCGCCGCGCCGGAGGATTTATCCAGCCTGAAGCTGCCCGCACACAGCCAGAATTACCTGCTGGCGGAATGGCATATTTTCCCCTGGGGTCCGCTGAAAACGAACGGCAAATACCCGTGGACGTCCGGAACCGCGGCTGAGAAAGCGGCTATCCGTAACCGAATCAATGCCGCGCTGCACTGGCAGCAAAAAACCGGGCACATTAGCTGGGTCGGGGGCTGGGGCGTGGGGGAGTCAAACCACCTCACGCCAACCGCTTCGCAAATGGCCTTCGCCAACTTTATGGCCTGCGAGCTGCAAAAGGCGAAAATCCCGTATGCGCTTAACGCGGACTTCCAGTTTTACGACGGGGAAGAGGGCGCCTGGCGGCCTGCGCCAGAGCCGTTATTACAGGCGATGATTGCGCCCGTGTGTGAAAAGCCCGGCGAGAAGCCGGGCCATCATGCGGTTAAACCGGCTGTTCGTGATGCGGGACGCGCGACGCCAGCGGCAGCCAGCACAGCAAAATCAGCAGCCCCATCAGGGTCATCAGCAGGCCCAAACTCGCCTGCCCGGTCTGCGGCATCATAGCCGAAAGCCAGGCCAGCGCGCCGGAACCGATATTCTGTAAACCGCCGACCAGCGCGCCTGCCGTGCCCGCGAGGAACGGGAACGGCTCCATTGCGCCGCTGGTGGCGAGCGGGAACAGCATGCCCGCGCCGAAGAAGAACAGCGCCGCCGGGATGAGCAACGTCCAGACCGACATCACGTCAAAAAGCCCCGGGATCCACATCATCAGCCCGGCCAGCAGACAGCTGATCACCGACTGCCACATCAACGTAGAGAAGCGTTTGTTCGGACGTCCGGCGAACCATGCGCCGAAGAACGCCGCCGGGATCGGCAGAATAAACAAAATGCTCACCACCATGCTGCTCAGGCCAAGGCCTGCGCCCAGCAGCACGCCGGAACAGGCTTCAAACACCGCAATGCCCGCCAGGCCGCCGATTAGCATCAACAGATAACAGGTAAACGACCCATTACCGAACAGCGTTTTGTAGCTGGCGATGAGCTTCGTGCGCGGCGCGTCCTGCGGACGTGTTTCCGGCATCCAGCGCGCCATGCTGTAGGTGACAATAATGCACAGCACCAGCAGGAAGGCGTAACAGGCGCGCCAGGACCAGACGGTGTCCAGCAGACCCCCAATCAGCGGGGCGAGCAGCGGGCTGACCAGAATGCCCATATTTAACAGACTGTTGGCGTGGCGAAGTTGGGTGCCCTGGTACATATCACGCGGCAGGGTACGCGCCATGACCCCGCCGACGCCGGTGCCCACGCCCTGGAGGGCGCTGGCGGCAATCAGGATGGTCAGGCTGTGCGTAGTAATGGCAATCACCGTCGCCACCATGAAAATGCTCATGCCCACCAGAATGACCGGACGACGCCCGACGCGATCGGACAGGGGACCATAAACCAGCTGTGAAACGCCATAGGTCAGCAGGTAGGCTGCCATCACGCTCTGTACCGCACCTTCGCGGACGCTCAGATCTTTTGCCATATCGGCAATCGCCGGAATGTAGATGGTTTGCGCCATCTGCCCGACGGCCACCAGTAACACCAGCATCAACAATAAGTTCACGTTCCGTTGCTTTTTCATGTCGCTGAATACTTTTGCCAAAAGAGATAAATAAAGAATAAGTGACTACGCATTCCCATAAATGCGCGAGGAATCTACCACAGAGAGATGACAATTTAAGCATTACTGTGATGAATGACAGAAGGCGTGAAGGCAGGATTTGTAAACAAGATCGGCAACTAATGTTGCCAGCGAATTACGCCAGGCGCAGCAGGACCGCACCGGCTGCAATACCCAGCGCCGCCGCGATGCGCAGGCCCACAACCTTCTCTTTTAAAAGCACAAATGCGATGAATGCGCCGAAGAGAATAGAGGTTTCACGTAGTGCGGCGACCACCGCCAGCGGCGCCTGAGTCATCGCCCAGAGTGCCAGACCGTAAGATCCCATCGTCCCGACGCCGCCGAGCAGTGTAACGCACAGGAGACGAACAAATATGGCCAGCTTGCGGCAGTCGGCTGGGGCGAGAAGGGGAGTAAAATCAGCCCAATAAGCGCGGCTGAACCGCTGACCCCGATCGCCGAGTAGAGCTTGTCCGTTCCGGCTTTAACGATGGCGTTCCAGCTGGCATGCAGCAGTGCGGCGAACAGTAAAATGCAGAAAACGGTGATGGTCATGGCGGATCGGTTGGTGAAATGTCATCCAACTGTAACATTCCCCCGTCGAGGCTGCCAGCCGCTTACACTGCGCAAAAAAGGCGGTGCGTCACCCGGGGCTCGTCTGACACAAGCCTGAAGCCCGCCCGATGATAAAATCCGTACGCGGTTTCCGGCGCATGGGTATTAAGAAAATCAAACCAGATGCTGGCATCCGCCATCACCACGGTCAAAAGTTGTTTTCCAATCCCCAGCCCACGGCACTTTTCGCTGACGTAGAGATGACGAATACGTCCGGCGCGCGGCTGCTGGCTGAATGGATCGCGATTTAGACCGCACACGCCCACCAGCCTGCCGTTAAGAAACGCACCCAGCAGCTTTTCACCCGGCGCGTTAAAGCGATTCTCACCGCGCTGCCAGTTCTCTTCCAGCCTGCGCAGCATATTGAAATTTAACGCGATACTCTCGGCCTTCAGGGCGATATAGCCCGGTTCATCAGGGGTAACAGGCTCAATTAACAGACGCGACATAGCATTCCCTCGTTATTAAAGAGGGGCGGTTGCCCGCCCCTCTCAGGTGCGACTTGAACCTGAATCACTTAACGTATTTCAGGACAGCATCAAGCAGTTGCAATACAGCAACAATGAGTTTGAGGACAAGTATGACCATATCCACGACGCTCATACGCGTCTCCTTTTGGTTAAAAGGAGCACGATGCTGGCGTACCTTTCCGCCGCCTGTGGCCAGCACCTGGATTGACGTAACACAGTGTGCTCACTTCAGGGGTTAAGGCACTGACGGCACCACCCGTTTCAGCCAGGACTTCGTTGCGCCGGTAAACTGCGGCCCCCTCGCTCACTGCGAACACCCTCAGTATAGATAAATACTGTATGCATGAACAGTATTTTATGGACAAATTTTGGAAGGCGATCCATACTCAAAAACGTCAAAATCCGTGCCGGAATTGCGCGTTCGTCTTCGATCGCGTATACTTTTTGCGTTGACGTAACACAGTGTGTTCTGCGGCAACCAACCGCAAAACCCTGATAAAAACCTCGCTTAGGCGGGGTTTTTTGTTTTCTGACGAAGTGAAAATAGTATCCTCCGTTGACTTATTGGCAATAGGTGTTATCGTTGCCATAATGGCAACGGACGCGGCAGGCAAGCAGGATGCATTTAATCTCAATGAAGGCAATTTTGGATGCGGTAAGCCAGTTCCCGCAATACAGAGAAGAGCTTCTCTTTTTAGGACGAGTTATTGAAAAGAGCCACTGCCCGACGCCCGCTGCACTGAGAAAACTTTTCCCAACGCTGGATAACTTCAAGTATCTTGATAAGCATTATGTTATTGATATTGCAAATAACAATCTCAGAGTAGTGGCTCTCATATTCTTTGAAAGCCAAAAGTTTTATGTGCGCCATGTTTTTACTCATAAGGAATATGACCGTTTTACGGAGAAACATCGCACTAAGGGGAAGAAATGATGATCGTCGCTGATGCAATGAAAGCTACGCACGCCCTTGTTGCGGCCGTTCCTTTACTGGGTGAACAGCCGAGCGAGAAAGATTATAAGGATGCGCTTGAGCTGGTTGAGTATCTCCTTATGAACGAGCCCAATAGCCCCTTGCTGGATATTGTTTGCGCCAGAATTAGCCATTACGAAGCTAATCGGCCAGAGATAGTCGCACTACGCAAGGAGATGGAGTCCGTTCCCGTCGGAATTGCAGTTTTGAGAACCTTGATGGATCAATACAATCTGACGATATCGGATTTTAAGGATGAAATTGGTAGTAAATCGATGGTTTCACGGGTTCTGAATGGTCAGAGACAGCTTACTCTGAACCATATTAAAAAGCTGGCGGTCAGATTTGGGGTATCACCTGCGCTATTTATTGAGTGAGTAAAAACCCTTTATTGAGTGTCATCACCCAACAAACGAAACGTGATCCCTGACGCATTTTTGCGCAGTTGAAAATATTTCCATTGTCACATCCGAAAACCTGTGTTTGTATAAATTCTATCAATGATTCCAAATACAGGTCCCCAATGACTTCATCCATCTTCACCTCGACCCTACTAAAAACTGCGCAACCTGCCGCAGTGGTCGTCGTGCGTGTGGTGGTGGTCGTCGGCAATGCGCCGTAGGGACTGGATCAACACACGAATCCAAAACCCCGCCGGCGCAAACCGGGCGGGGTTTTTCGTTTAGGACCCCTCCCGGATACGCTAAGTAGTTCGGGTTGCAGGAAGGCGGCAAGTGAGCGAATCCCCAGGAGCGTACATAGGTACGTGACTGGGGTGAGGGAACGCAGCCAACGCATCTGCAACCTGAACTACGACGCGTAAAGCTGGCTCAGAAGAAAAGGACTGGAGCATGGCAAGTTCGGGCACAACATCCACAAAAACGCGTTTTACAGGCGCGCAGCTGATTGTTCATTTACTGGAACGACAGGGCATCACCACCGTTGCGGGCATCCCGGGTGGGACCGTGCTGCCGCTGTATGATGCGTTAAGCCAAAGCACACAGATCCGCCACGTGCTGGCGCGCCACGAGCAGGGCGCAGGCTTTATCGCTCAGGGCATGGCGCGTACCCAGGGTAAACCGGCGGTCTGTATGGCCTGCAGCGGGCCGGGCGCCACTAACCTGGTGACCGCCATCGCCGATGCGCGCCTCGACTCCATTCCGCTGATCTGCATTACCGGCCAGGTGCCGTCCTCGATGATCGGTACCGATGCGTTCCAGGAAGTGGATACCTACGGTATCTCTATCCCCATCACCAAACATAACTATTTAGTTCGCGATATCAGCGAGCTGCCTCAGGTGATCAGCGATGCGTTTCGCATTGCCCAGTCTGGCCGCCCGGGTCCGGTGTGGATAGACATTCCTAAGGATGTCCAGACCGCAGAAATTGAGATCGACGTGCTGCCGGAGCCGGGCGAGCGTGCCCCGGCGCCGGAATTCAGCGCTGAGAGCGTGCGCGATGCCGCCGCCATGATTAACGCGGCGAAACGCCCGGTGCTCTATCTGGGCGGCGGGGCGATCAACGCCGCGGATGAAATCCGTCAGTTCGCTGAAAAAGCCAGCCTGCCTACCACCATGACCCTGATGGCGCTCGGCATGCTGCCAAAAGCGCACCCGCTCTCTCTCGGCATGCTGGGCATGCACGGCGCGCGCAGCACCAACTACATCCTGCAAGAGGCGGATTTGCTGATTGTTATGGGGGCGCGTTTTGATGACCGGGCGATCGGCAAAACCGAGGAGTTCTGCCCGAACGCCAAAATCATTCACGTGGATATCGACCGCGCCGAGCTGGGTAAAATCAAGCAGCCGCACGTGGCGATTCAGGGCGACGTGACCGAGGTGCTGGCACAGCTGATCCCACAGACGGAGGCAAACGACCGCGCCGACTGGCGCCAGCTGGTGGCCGATCTGCAACGCGAGTTCCCGGGCGCTATCCCAACCGAGGGCGACCCGCTGAGCCACTATGGCCTTATCAACGCCGTTGCCGCCTGCGTGGATGACAGCGCGATTATCACCACCGACGTCGGCCAGCATCAGATGTGGACTGCCCAGGCGTATCCGCTTAACCGCCCGCGCCAGTGGCTGACCTCCGGCGGCCTTGGCACCATGGGCTTCGGCCTGCCAGCAGCGGTTGGCGCGGCGCTCGCCAACCCGGACCGTAAGGTGATCTGCTTCTCCGGTGACGGCAGCCTGATGATGAACATTCAGGAGATGGCCACCGCAGCCGAAAATCAGTTAGACGTCAAAATCATTCTGATGAACAACGAGGCGCTGGGCCTGGTACACCAGCAGCAGAGCCTGTTCTATAAGCAGGGCGTGTTTGCGGCGACCTATCCGGGGATGATCAACTTCATGCAGATTGCCGCTGGTTTTGGCCTGCACACCTGCGATCTGAACGCCGAAGAAGATGCCCACGCGGCGTTGCAGGATGCGATTTCTCGCCCTGGCCCGGCGCTGATCCACGTGCGTATCGACGCGCAACAAAAAGTGTATCCGATGGTGCCGCCGGGTGCGGCCAATACTGAGATGGTGGGGGAATAAGCCATGCAGAAACAACATGATAACGTCATTCTGGAACTCACCGTCCGCAACCACCCTGGCGTCATGACCCACGTCTGCGGGCTGTTTGCCCGACGGGCGTTTAACGTGGAAGGCATTCTGTGCCTGCCGATTCAGGGCAGCGAGCACAGCCGCATCTGGCTACTGGTGAACGACGACCAGCGTCTGGAGCAGATGATGGCGCAGATCGACAAGCTGGAAGATGTCACCAAAGTGGCACGCAACCAGTCCGATCCCACCATGTTTAACAAAATTGCGGTGTTTTTCGAGTAAATCACTTAAGGTAAAAGGCTTTTGCCGGATGGCGCTGCGCTTATCCAGCCTGCAAGGACGTTACACGTAGGCCGGATAAGGCGTTTACGCCGCCATCCGGCGTGTTCACGCATCAGGATCAAACCATGACCACCATCGCCCTTATCGACGACCACCTTATCGTCCGCTCCGGCTTTGCCCAGCTTTTAAACCTCGAACCGGATTTTCAGGTCGTGGCCGAGTTTGGCTCCGGTCGCGAGGCGCTGGCGGGCCTGCCGGGACGCGGGGTGCAGGTCTGTATCTGCGACATCTCAATGCCGGATCTCTCCGGGCTGGAGCTGTTAAGCCAGCTGCCGAAAGGGATGGCGACCATTATGCTCTCGGTCCACGACAGCCCGGCGCTGGTCGAGCAGGCGCTCAACGCGGGCGCGCGCGGCTTCCTCTCTAAACGCTGTAGCCCCGACGAGCTGATTGCCGCCGTGCGCACCGTCTCCACCGGCGGCTGCTACCTGACGCCGGATATCGCCATCAAGCTGGCGGCGGGACGGCAGGATCCGCTCACCAGACGCGAGCGTCAGGTGGCAGAGAAACTTGCCCAGGGCATGTCGGTGAAAGAGATTGCCGCGGAGCTGGATCTGTCCCCGAAAACCGTGCATGTTCATCGCGCCAACCTGATGGAAAAACTCAACGTCAGTAACGATGTCGAGCTGGCGCGCCGTATGTTTGACAGCTGGCAATGAGCCCCGTTTTTTCACGGCTGATCGCCGTCGTCGCCAGCTTTTTTATCTTCTCCGCCGCATGGTTCTGCCTATGGAGCATCAGCCTGCATCTGGTGGAACGCCCGGAGCTGGCGGTGCTGCTTTTCCCCTTTGGCCTGCGTCTGGGACTGATGCTTCAGTGCCCGCGCGGATACTGGCCCGTTTTGCTCGGTGCAGAGTGGCTGATGCTGATCTGGCTGGCGCAGGAAGTGGCGCTGGCGCATCTGCCTTTATTGATGACCGGAAGCCTGCTCACGCTTATCCCGGTCGCCCTGATTTCCCGCTACCGTCACCAGCGCGACTGGCGCACGCTGCTGCGTCAGGGGGCGGCGCTGATTGCCGCCGCGCTGTTGCAGTCCCTGCCGTGGGTGGGTGAAAAGGAGGGGCTCAACGCCCTGCTGCTGACCCTCACCGGCGGCCTGACGCTGGCACCGACCTGCCTGGTTTTCTGGCATTACCTTACCAGCACCGTCTGGCAGCCGCTCGGCCCGGCGCTGGTCTCCCAGCCGGTGAACTGGCGCGCCCGGCACCTGATCTGGTATCTGCTGCTGTTTGTGGTGAGCCTGTGGTTGCAGCTTGGTCTCCCTGCTGAATTATCACGCTTTACGCCGTTTTGTCTGGCGCTGCCGATCATCGCCCTCGCCTGGCACTACGGCTGGCAGGGGGCGCTGATCGCGACCCTGATGAACGCCATCGCGCTGATCGCCAGCCAGACCTGGCACGATCATCCGGTAGATCTGCTGCTCTCGCTGCTGGCCCAGAGCCTGACCGGGCTGCTGCTGGGGGCGGGCATCCAGCGCCTGCGCGAGCTGAACCAGTCTCTGCAAGCCGAGCTGGCGCGCAATCGCCGTCTGGCGGAGCGTCTGCTGGAGACGGAAGAGAGCGTGCGCCAGGAGGTTGCCCGC
>NZ_JABMCU010000175.1:0-9646 GCF_013179605.1 Enterobacter sp. CM29
GTTTCAACTGGTTAATTTTGTAATTCGATAAACACGACGGGATATCGTTGACATGAATGTAAAGGCACGAGAAAAAAATATGGTATGATTTACGGTCGTGATGCTTTAATAATATCTAGCGCTGAGTTAAAATTTTATCCCTTTAGCTTTTTGGTAAAAGCTTCTTTAGGTTTATCTGCTACCAGGTAGGCGTAATCCTAATTAGAAAAATCATTGGTTTGAGCATCCCGACGGCCACCCGGATGCCAGTCAAACTGGTATGTCTGAGCATCATTCTAATGGTCATGTGCATGTGATTAACCCTAAAGGTAATGAGGTGATTTTTACATGGTAAATAATATGCCTGAGCAATTAATTAAATTTCCTATTTCCGAATGGATAGTTCGATCAGGTCATTTTAAAACTGATTTATCATCGGAGGCTTATTGTATTTGCTATCAATATAATATAGGTAGTAATGGATATGGTCCTTATGATTTTTTAACTGAAAAATCGAAGGGGCTTTTGTCCTCTTTATTTACAAATCTTATGTGTTTTAATAAAGAGGGACAAAGTCTTGATGCTTGCTCAGCCATAAGTAGAAATGGGCTTTATTTTTATGGCAACAATAATGAACAAGTGAATAAACAACTGGAGGAGTATCGCAAGATGCTTCTGAAAAATAAGTTAAGAACTAATAAAGGATTGCCTGAAGAGATTTTACCTGACAAACCTGAACTACTTAATCTTTATGATGATTATGGTGGTGTTGATGTAAGTGTAATAAATTCTTTAATAAAGGAAGGTTACCAATTTCTTTTTTACTGGTTTTTTACTCCTGTCGCTGGAGGGAGTGTAATTGTTTTTGATGGTAACATATGGGATAAAGCCGTTGAATATTGCAAAGAAAATGGAATTGGTTTCCAAGAGTTTGATTCAGTTGATAATCTGAAAGAATGGTAAGGTTGTTTTTTATAAATTAGTTAACTTATTAATAAAAAGGACTGGAAAGATCTTTTTATCTTTCCGGCTTTTTTATTATTCTAATTTTGGGGAAGTGCTACATAGGCGTACACTTAGTCCCTTTGTCCATATGTCTAGCCAGATAATGTTACTTGGATAGCTCCTACACAACATAATTATCCGCCATCAGAAAAATATAGCTGTTCGAAATATTCATGGCGACGCTGCGCCCGGTCTCAAATCCCTTCTCTGCGAGTCAGTTGCTCATGAAGGGGCAAGTTGGGCTTGCGTGTATGTCCGGCAGAGATTTAGGTTTACGGTTGGAATAGGTAATGCCGACAAAGTTGACCTTAAAAAGCAGGATACTATGAGTAAGTTTTTTCTATTTAACCTACTTATTAGAAAGTAACATAAGTATCGTGCAGATAGCTTAATTTATCAGGGTGTGGCGGTAGCATGATTGTCTTATGCAAACCGCTACTTCCGCGACCTGAGCGGCCAGATTACCCGCATCCGCCGCACGCCGACGGCCGAAGGCGTTGCCCTGGGTATCGAAAGCGATGAGATCGCTTACCGCCACGACGCCGCCGGGCGCGTGCTGAGCGAGTCCGGCATTAACGGCGAGGTGGGCTACGAATGGGATGCCCTGAGCAACCTGACCGGCCTGACGCTGCCCGGCGGGCAAAAGCTGGCCTGGCTGCACTACGGCTCCGGCCACGTCAGCGCCATCCGCTTCGGGCAGCAGCTGGTGACCGAGTTCACCCGCGACCGCCTGCACCGCGAGGTGCGCCGCACTCAGGGCGCGCGCGAGCAGTTCCGCCAGTATGACAGCCTCGGCAGACGCACCCTGCAGTGCAGCGAACTGAGCACGGACGTGACCCTGCCGGAGCAGGCGCTACTGGAACGCCTGTACCGCTACACCGCGCGCGGTGAGCTTTCCGGCGTCAGCGACACCCTGCGCGGTGAGGTGGACTACGGCTACGACGCCGAAGGGCGTCTGCTGAAGCACTACGAGGCCCGACAGGGGCACAGCCGCGCGCAGTTCAGCTATGACGCCGCGGATAACCTCGCCGCCAGTAACGCTGCGGCACCGGTCACGGATAACCGCCTGCAGCACTGGCAGGCGCTGTTTATGAAATACGACCACTGGGGCAACCTGGTCAGCCGCCGCAACGGGCTGTATGAGCAGCATTACGTGTATGACGCCGAGAACCGGCTGGTATCCGCCCGCGGAACCGGGCCGGAAGGGCGGTTTGAGGCGCGCTACCACTACGACGCGCTGGGCCGCCGTACGCGCAAAATCGTCACCACGACGCACGGCACCACCGACACCCGCTTCCTGTGGCAGGGCTACCGTCTGCTGCAGGAGCAGCAGGAGAGCGGGCTGCGCAGCACCTATATCTACGACCCGAATGAGGCCTGGAGCCCGCTGGCACGGGTGGATCATCTCCGTGACCAGAACAGCGGTGAGATTAACTGGTTCAACACCGACCTGAACGGCGCGCCGCTGGAGGTGACCGACGAGCGCGGCGCGGTGCGCTGGAGCGGCCAGTACGGCAGCTTTGGCGAAGTGCGCCATCAGAGCGAAGGGTTCTCACGGGTTGTGAATCGCACGGCGACGGCACACCAGCCGCTGCGCTATGCCGGGCAGTACGCTGACGGTGAAACGGGGCTGCACTATAACCTGTTCCGCTACTACGACCCGCAGGTCGGGCGGTTTATTGTGCAGGATCCGATTGGGCTGAATGGCGGGTGGAACCTATATCAGTATGCGCCGAATTCTCTAATATGGATCGACCCGTTAGGATTGAAAGGGTTCTTTACCCCATCAATTTTTAATGCTCCTTCAGGTAGTACTCATACCGTTTACCAGCAATCAATAGACTGGGACTTACCTGTCAACACGAGGGGAGGAGTAAAAACAAATTTAGATTTAGCTTTGGAAGGTAAATCACCTTTTGTTGTGGAAAATGGAGCCTATTCACAAATAAATATTCACCATTCTAAACAAAATGGGCTAGGATCTTTATTTGAGCTTTCATCGAATACGCATCAGACATATTATGGAACAAATGCTCTCCATCCTTATTTACCAAATGCTCACCCAATTAATCCTGTAAACAGAGATTTATTTAATCTGGATCGTGAAGCATATTGGAGGGGGCGAGCACAAGCAGAATTAAACAGTCGAGCAAAAACTAAATGTGGGTGAGAGATTATGTTATCTGAAAAAATAAAGTTAATGAGTCAATCTCGAGGTTGGTGGTATGATGATATCACTCAAGAGTATAGTGATGCTTTGCTTTCTTTAGGTATTGACCTTTCTTCTGATTTTGCTCAATTTTATTTGCACGTTGAGGATGGGGCTACTTTTCATAGCAGGAATCATGAAATTTATCAGATCTGCTGGTTTGTTATAAATTCCTCATACCAACTTGATCTTAAGAGAACACATGAAATATTAAAAATACCAAACGAGTATATTCCCTTGGATGGTTTTCAAAACGAGGGTGGGTATTTTTATAACAAAAAAACTGGAGAGGTTTTATTTATCAATGTAGGGGATGCTTTAACTAAGTTCCTACAGGGGGAATTAAAGCCTCAATGGGTAGACTTTAATTCTTTCATTGAATGGTTTTTTGATTTAGATAAATGAATGAAATATGCCGGAAACCATTAAGTTCCGGCTTTTATTACCACAGACAATTTTTCCATAGTGTGGAGTATCTAAGATCAAGAAGTCATGACCTTAGTAAGGAAAGCTTATGCCTATTTCATGCGGTAAGCCTGCAAATAAAGATGGTATTAAAATTTTGGAGGCGAAATTCAAAATCAGTTTGCCTGAAGATTATAAAGAATTCCTCAGGTTGAAAAATGGCTTTGTTGTAAAATCTCCGGATTTCTGTGAGTTGGAGTATGAAGGTGTCGATGAAGGGGTTATCGCCTTTTATGCCCTTTTTGGAATGAATATGAAAAAACCTAATCACGACATTTTTCGTCAAAATGATAATTTTTAAGTGAACTTGATTTCATTGATGATAAGTTAATTATTTGCGATGATCCTGGCGGTAACTTTTACCTAATATTAAATGGCAGTGAAAACCAAGGTGTGTATTATTGGGACAAAACACATCTACATGCAGAGGATGATCTCCAAGAGTATGAGCTCGCTGAGCAAAATGAGTGCGGCAATATCTATAAAATTACTAATAGCTTTACTGAATTTCACAAGAGAATTTGTAAGACTTCCCTTGATGCAGGATGAATGTAACTGTTGATTTATGATATTTCAAAAATAAACCATAAACAGCCTATGATTATGGCTTATTTTTTTACATTTAGATGTTAGTAAATAGATAAATAGTGATAAAAACAATGTCAGATATGCTTGTATTTTACCATTGATAATAGTGCCATTGCAGAGGAAAAAGGCATTATACAAAAAGCGGCTCAGAATTTGTTAAGGGAAAAAATGAGTATACATAAACGATGGTTAAGCTTTGTATTGCTTGAAGATATATCATTTAAAGAGTTGCTTACAAAGTTAGAGCAGGTGTTTGAACGAACACTAGTTTGCGAGGATGAAGAAGGGCGTTATATTGCTAAAGCTGAATGTGATGGTTTTACTGTAACGCTTATAGATAAAGAGGATAGGCTAAGCGAATTTTTATGCGATGAAAACTATAGCCTTGAAATAATGATAACATCTGATGACTATTTTAATTCCTATTTTGAAGATTTCATAAAGGACACTCTAAGAAATGGTAATATAAAATGGGAAAGATCAGTCTGGGCTCCTGATAAATTACCTCAATGAGTAAACTGTTTTAAATTGTTTTTAAACCCAGTTAATCAAATGGAGTTTAACTGGATTTTGTTTTTTAGTTACTAAATATAGCAGGTGCTTTATATTTATTTACGATCCAAACGAAACTTGAAGCCTGCTGGCGTGGGTAGAACATCTTCCTGATCAGAACAAAGGCGAAATTTACTGGTTCAACACTACCTGAATGGGGGCTTGTAGCTGACCTGCATAATTTTTTTAATCTAAAATGCCTTATGAAAAATGTAGAAAGCTAATCAGCAGGAAATAAATTCTAGAGGAGATAGGTGTGGCTGATAACCAAGAAAAAAATTGACTTTAAGTCAAGGTGAGGTAGTCATCTTGAAAAAAGTGATTATGTATTTAAAATTTTCCTGTGAGGAAACCGAATCTGTCATGTACGCAGGCAGTCCTCTGATTAACTCTATTTTCTCTAAACTACTAGAGATTGATGATTTAGGGCAACAATCTATTGATTTTTATAATAATGGTCATACTGAGAACGAAAGATTTGTTTTGGCTAAATTAGATAAGTTAGAACTTGAAAATGGTCGAGAATTTCAAAGTGAAGTAAAGGAAAGTTCTTTTAGGGAATGCCTTTTTCCATTCTCAAGAAAGTAACTTCTGTATTGTAAGTGGCCGGTTGGTAAATAATCCTTACCGGCTCTTCTTTTAATCCGCAGATGATTAATGCTCCATTTGAGTCAAAATTGCTGCACTTCGTTGTGTCTTTCCTGCATTGAGGTTCTATAAGTCAATTCGAAAAAATATCACGGGGTTAAGTATGAGTCTCTTAAAACTAAGAAAACAGCCAACTCTTTGAATCCAAAAAAATAGGGGGGATAATGTCACTTGAACTGGATTTTTATGTAGATGATGAAGGTGTTTCAGTCGATTTAATCTTATCAGTATTTGGTCCTTCTCTTGTCCAGTGCATAAACCTTGAATTTGATTCGGCCGATGAAAAAATGAAAAAAAGAGATCGAATTTCTTATTAAGATACAGAAATATTTTTCCGAGAAAATAGCAACTGAAACTCAGGCATATAGCAAGCGTATCTATGGTGCGGATGCAAAAAACTTGATTTTGCTGAAAGTTTATCTTTCTCCAGATGAGGACAATGAATTTGGGTTCATGTTCTCGACCAATTTAGATGAGGATCATGGAATTGGCATTAAATTTAAAGGGCTTGAAGTGAAGAAAATTAGTAGTGGCGAAACAGCATTTTTATAAAATTTAATTATGTCTATCCGATCGGGTAGACCCATTCCTGTGGCAGGACTACCGCCTTCTGCATGATGCCGGGCTGTGCTGTACTTATATATTTACGACCTGAATGAAACCTGGATCCCGCAGGCACAGGGGATCATCTTCATGACCAAAGCCGCTGTGACATTTACTGGTTCAACACCGACCTGAACGGCGCGCCGCTGGAAGTGACCGACAAGCGCGGCGCGGTGCGCTGGAGCGGCCAGTACGGCAGCTTTGGCGAGATGCGCCATCAGAGCTAAGGATTCTCACGGGTTGTGAACCGCACGGCGATGGCACACCAGCCGCTGCGCTATGCCGGGCAGTACGCTGACGGTGAAACCGGGCTGCATTATAACCTGTTCCGCTACTACGACCCGCAGGTCGGGAGGTTTATTGTGCATGATCCGAATTGGGTTGAATGGTGGGTGGAATCGTTATCAGTATGCGCCGAATCTGGTGGGGGGGAATTGATCCGTTGGGTGTCAGTAGCTGTAGTACAAAATTTAAATCGAGAAATGCAGCCTTTAGGGCAGCGAAAATTGATGCCGGAATACCAATGAGCCAGCAACCATCAAAAGTTGAGCTAGTACTTTAAAAGATCGAAGCGGGAAATCTGTTTTAGGAGAAGATCATTTACTTTTAAAGACATGAGAACACACTTTCTAGTGTTCAAACGGTGAATCTATTGTAATCCAGAAATATTCCAATATCGGACAAATAGAGCGAGTGATTTCCTATGAACAGAGAAGAATTAGTAGAGCTTTTTGATAAATATTCTGATTTAATTAACATGGGAACGTCTGAAGATTCTCCAGGAAGTGACTGGATCGATGCTGCCGAAAAAGCATTATCAGTGACTTTTCCTGCTAGCTATAAGTGGTTTTTAAACAATTACGGTGGCGGAGATATCTGTGGTGAGGAAATATATAGTATTTACGGCCTGCCTTTTGATGAGGCAGTAGGTGGAGATATAGTATATCAAAATACTATAGCAAATGATAATTTAAAAAATGGAAGAGTTGTTGTATCGAATACGGATTTTGGCGAAGAGTTCTTTTTTGATGCAAATGAAATGGAAAAAATATATGTATCATTAGGGGAGAGTGTTCAACCTTATGCTGATAATTTTATAGAGTATCTCAAGAAACGGTTGCTTGCTTACGTTTAATAACTTTATTTTAGTTATTCGAACAAAACGCCGGGAAATGTTTATAATTTTCCGACTTGTTTTACCTATTAAGTTGAATGTTACTGCTGCGACCCGCAGGTAGTGCGGTTTATTTTGCAGGATCCGATTGGGTTGAATGGCGGGTGGAACCTTTATCCGTAAGCGCCTAATCCGTTGGGGTGGATTGATCCGCAAGGTCTTACCGTTTATTCAATCGCCAAGCTTAATGAGTATGGATACAGTGGTATTGTTCAAACCCCTACTGGCGGGCTGGATTATTCGGGAAGTAATGTCTTGTATAAAAAAGCTGGCATTAATCTTGTTATCTCTATTGAATATACCGCAGATTATTTGCAAGATTCCCATGCTGCAAATATTGAGGCCGGATTGAATCAAAAACGACGCCAAGTGGTTATGTCTGGCACCATCTTGATGATTAGAATCCTGAAACTAACAAAGGGACTATGCAATTGGTTAAACAAAGTGCTCATCAGGAAATTTCGATACTGGTGGCGTTAGTCAGTACAAGGCTGCCACTGGAAATGCCTATACTAATCCAGCTAGAAACCGTGCCCGCAGATCCGTTGGAGGAAAATGCTAAAGTATCTTACTGATTCAGCAAATAAACTGACTTTAGACGAATTAAACGCATTCAATGCGTACTTTGATCATCATCTTCCCGCGTCATTTCTTGATTTTTATCTTAAAAATAATGGCGGGTATCTTCATAATAATGAAAATAGTAAACCTTTTATGCTTGGTGGTTTTAACCCTATAAAATATGGTGACCTGCCGATTGAGCAACTCAATCGTGATCTTGTTGCGTCGTTTGGCGAGTTGAGAAATATGGTTCCCTTTGCCTATGATGACGGCGGGAACTATTTCTATTATCCCTCAAATCTGATGATTCATTAGGAAAGATATTTCTTTTTCAGATGGACGATAAAGAGGTTAAGTTGGTCGCTGATTCGTTCTCAGAATTTATACAAGAATTGCTTACTTGAAAATCCAGAGGAAGTTTGCAAGATTCTCAACAGTGAAGTTGTTCATGTTCAAAGGTAAGATTGAGAATCAGACAAAGATGATTAACATTAGTCATTTATTAAAAAATTGAAGGGCTTATAATCCGGCATGTGCTGGATTTATTAAGACTGTTTGGTAACCATTAAATTTATTATTTATGCAAATATGGAGCGAAAGCATAAAGTTCAGCTTAGATATAAATGAATGTTAACATCCGGGGACTTGCACATTATAATATGCCTTCTGTGCCTGAATCCAATTGGGAAGCTATAGCATTTTGATGTTTAATGGATTTGATTATATAGATTCGGATTGATGACGAAAGGAGAAAGGGCTAAATGCTACGATTGATGGGAGACGGCTACGAACCTTATGTTGATAAGTTAGATGATAGACTAATCTATTCATTACCTGTCGAGTCGGGATTCCTCAGCTTTAATTTCGAGTTTGTTATTTGTTAGGTCGATTTGGATGTCTTGTTGTCCGTTCATTACCGGCGAGCCGTTCTCGAAGTGACGGCACATACCTTGCTCCAGCGTTCAACGCTGAAGGGGCATGACCGCATAACTCAACATAACTTTGATGAGCTTGTTTTTAATACTCTTCATACAACGCAAGAGCAGCTTCAGGAATTTATTTCAAAATTTAATCGAGAGTACCGTATTTTGATTGAGCATTATGTGAACGAAATAGTAATCCAACGTACTGCCAGGGGCTAATTATTTTAATAAGAAGAGTGTTTTTCTATTCAGTTATCAAACTTTTTCCCGGCTCCTGACCTTATAATTTTCAAAAGTAATGAATCATTTCAGCGCCGAAACTCTGTTTCGCCCCCATCAGCATTTCGGTACCCATCATCCGCCTCAGTGCGCCGAAATATACGGCTCCTTCACAAACTCCGCCAACAGCCAAACCATATCATGCAGCAATCCGGTGAGTTCTTTCGCCACGCTCGCAGGCAGTGTCCCGCCCATCACCGCCAGCGTTAACGCCACGGCATAATCCACCTGCAACACCGTTTCCTGCCAGCAGTCCGGCACGCAGGAGGTCATCTTTTCCCCTGCAATCAATTGCTCAAACAGATACGACGGAAGCTCCGAGTCACAGCACTCACGCAGCCGCTTCAACGCAGCCAGCAATCGCTCACAGAGCGTGGTAAACGTCACTGTGTCGTCAGTTTCCACCAGCACGCTGACATACGCGGCGCAGGTATCAGCCAGCTCGAAAAGATCCGCAAAATCGGAAATTGAAGCGTTGATGAGCTGATGAACAGCGCTTTCTTCAGAGAGCGCATAAGAAAAGTTAGGTGTAGTAGCCATTTAGCATCCTCGTTGTGCAGAAAAGTGTCATGTTATGCTAACGGGTTCCTACGCCCGGTTACGGATGTGCCGCAACGCAGGCACTTTACGACCGTGAAGAAGGGATGAAAAGTGATGCCC